>MENE01000065.1:8805-10025 GCA_001769005.1 Bacteroidetes bacterium GWA2_31_9b
ACAACAAGAACTCAATTTACCATCAAAAGCAGAACAATTCATTAATGATGAAGTGCCAACGGTTGAAGATGCATTGCAAGGAGCGCGAGATATTATAGCCGAATGGATAAACGAAAATGAGCGTGCAAGAAACAGTATTCGTCGCTTATTCCAACACGAAGCAACCATTCTCTCAAAAATGGTTAAAGGAAAAGAAGAAGAAGGAATGAAATACAGAGATTATTTCGAATGGGAAGAACCTTTAAAACGTTGTCCGTCGCATCGATTATTAGCTATGTACAGAGGCGAAAACGAAGGATTTTTAAAACTAACAATAGAGCCCGACGAAGAAAAAGCAATTGAAATTCTCGACGAACAATTTGTTCGTGGTGTATATGATGTTTCTACACAAGTGCATCTGGCTGTAAAAGATAGCTATAAAAGATTGCTCTCACCATCAATGGAAACGGAATTTAAAAACGCATCAAAAGAAATTGCAGACGATGAGGCAATTAAGGTTTTTGCTGAAAACCTCCGACAGCTATTGCTTGCTCCACCATTAGGTCAAAAATCTGTTCTTGCAATAGATCCGGGTTTTAGAACAGGGTGTAAGCTGGTTTGTTTAGATGAACAAGGGAATTTGCTTCATAATGAAACCATTTACCCGCATCAACCTCAAAATGAAACGGGTAAGTCAATTAAAAAGATTGATACATTAATTGAAACCTATAAAATTGATGCTATAGCAATTGGAAATGGAACAGCAAGCCGTGAAACCGAGGGCTTGATTAAAAATATAAAATTCTCACGTGATGTAAAGGTTTTTGTTGTTAGTGAAGATGGAGCATCAATTTATTCTGCTTCACCTGTTGCACGTGAAGAATTTGCCGAATATGATGTTACTGTTCGTGGTTCTGTTTCTATTGGTCGCAGATTAATGGATCCTCTGGCCGAATTGGTTAAAATTGATCCAAAATCAATAGGAGTGGGGCAGTATCAGCACGATGTTGATCAGAATAAATTAAAAGGAAAACTCGATCAGGTGGTCGAAAGTTGTGTAAATATGGTTGGTGTTAACCTGAATACTGCAAGCAAACATTTACTGACTTATATTTCCGGATTAGGGCCACAATTGGCACAGAATATTGTAGATTATAGAAAAGAACATGGTGCTTTTAAGTCGAGAAAAGATTTACAAAGTGTAAAACGTATGGGCGATAAAGCATTTCAGCAATCAGCCG
>MENE01000066.1 GCA_001769005.1 Bacteroidetes bacterium GWA2_31_9b
CTTTTAAACCGAAAGAAAAAAGGAAAAATTGCTTATTCATTACAAGAAGTTATAAACTCAATTATTGCATGGAGTATATTTATTGGAACATCAATACTAGTTACCATTTTCGGATTTATTCTTTTTAAAATATTTAGAATTAAAAGTGAGCGCATAAAAATGATTTTCAATTATTCAATTGTTGCATCATCGGCATTACTTTTCTACGGAATGTTTAATATCCGAAAACGAATAATCAATCCAAATAAAGAAAAACTAAATAAACCTGCTGTAATAATTTGTAATCACCAGTCACATATCGATTTGATATACAATTTGCAATTCTCGCATAAGCTTGTAATTCTTACAAATGACTGGGTTCAGAAGAGCAAAATATACGGAAAAATTGTTCAGATGGCTGAGTTCTACCCTGTTTCTGAAGGTTACGAAAAGCTATTACCAAAACTGCGTGAAAAGGTTAAAGAAGGTTATTCAATTTTGGTTTATCCAGAAGGAACTCGTTCTGCAGATTTAAAAATGAAACGTTTCCACAAAGGAGCATTTTACATAGCTGAAAATTTAAACCTTGACATTTTGCCAATTATATTCCACGGAACAGGTTATTGCATGACTAAAGGCGATGATTTATTAGTTAAAAACGGTACTATCTATGTTCGGTATCTCGACCGGATTACTCCTGATAATAAAGAATATGGTGAAAACTATACCGAGCGGGCAAAAAATATTGGAAAATATGTTCGTGGAATTTATAATCAAATGCGAATTGATATTGAAGATACAAAATATTATCGCGATAAACTGATTAAGAATTACATTTATAAAGGACCCGTTTTAGAGTGGTATTTAAAAGTAAAACTGAAGCTCGAGAATAATTACGAGTTATTTAACAAATTAATACCTCGAAAAGGCAAGATTTATGATATTGGCTGTGGATATGGTTATCTTTCCTATATTCTTCATTTTGTTTCGGACGAACGAATAATTATGGGTATTGATTACGATGATGAAAAAGTTCTGGTTGCAAATAATTGTCCATCGAAAAACGAAAAAATTAACTTTGAATGTGCCGATATTACAAAATATCAATTTGAACCGGCCGATGTTTTTCTTTTAAGCGATGTTTTACATTATATTCCTGTAAAGCAACAGGAAGAAGTTATTGCAAATATGGTTAATAACCTGAACGATAATGGTATAATAATTATACGTGACGCAAATTCAAAACTTACAGAACGTCATAAAGGAACTAAGTTTACTGAGATCTTCTCAACAAAAATCTTTGGATTTAATAAAACAGCCGATGATTCGAAACAGTTGTATTTTGTTTCTTCCGATGATATTATCGATATGTTTAAAAAACACAATATGGATGTGGAAATAGTTGATCAAACAAAACACACATCCAATGTTGTTTATATTATAAAAAGAAAAAAATACTTAAAGTGAACTAAAATTTAAAATGCCTAAAGTTTTAAGAACGATAAAGATTATAAATTAAAAATAGTTGGCAATCTTAAATTACTTTATTAACCAATTCTTTGATTTTAAAACAAATGCCAAAATACGATGTTGTTATTATAGGTAGCGGATTAGGCGGATTGCTTTGCGGAACAATTCTGAGCAAGGAAGGAAAATCTGTTTGCATTCTTGAAAAACATCATCAATTTGGCGGAAATCTTCAAACATTTAAACGCGATGGAAAAATATTTGATACCGGTTTTCATTATGTTGGTGGTTTAAATGAAGGCCATAATCTACATCAGTATTTTAAGTACTTTGGTTTAACAGATAAACTCAAGCTTGAGCGATTGGACTTAAACAGCTTCGATAAAATTGGCTTTAAAGGAAAAGAATATTCATTTGCTCAAGGCTTTGATCATTTTGTTGAAACATTAGCCAATGATTTTCCTTCAGAAAAAGATTCCTTGATTGAATATAAAAAGAAGATTATAGAAGTGTGTAACCACTTTCCTTTATACAATCTAAAACCTGCACACGATATCAGCACTGAACAAAAATACCTTGAACAAAGTATTGGCTCCTTTTTAAACTCAATAACATCGAACAAAACTTTGCAGAATGTTATAGCGGGAAACAACCTTCTTTATGCCGGAACACCCGATAAATCATCGCTAGCAATGCACGCACTAATTGCAAACTCATTTATTGAAGGTGGAGCATACCGATTTGTCGATGGAAGCTCTCAAGTAACAGATCAACTGGTAAATATCATTGAACAAAATGGTGGTGTTTTAAGAAAGTACAGCGAAGTAATAAATTTTTCTTTCGAAAATGATAAAATTCAATCTGTACAATTGAAGAATGGCGAAAAAATTGAAGGAACTCAATTTATATCGGCAATTCATCCTTATTCAACCTTACAAATGATTGATTTTGGTTTAATCCGAAAATCGTATCGCGAACGAATAAATGAACTTGAAGAAACTATTTCGTCTTTTATTCTTTACGTTTCGTTAAAACCTGATTCATTTAAATATCTGAAAACCAATTACTATTATCATAACAACGATACCGTTTGGACTGCATCGAGTTATAATACTGAAAAATGGCCACAGAATTATATGTTCCTCACTCCTCCTTCAAGTAATTCAAATGATTTTGCAGATTCAGCAATCGTTTTAACTTATATGAAATACAATGAAGTTAAACAATGGGAAAATTTAAAATCGGGTAATCGTGGAGCAGATTATGAAGAATTTAAAAAACTTAAAGCAGAAAAGTTAATTGAACAGGTTGAACTCAATCATCCGGGATTCAAAAAAAGTATACATAAATATTATACTTCGTCACCTTTAACCTACCGTGATTATACAGGAACAAGAGATGGCTCAATGTACGGAATAGTTCACGACTGCAATCATTTTCTTAAAACAACTATTTTAGCTAAAACAAAAATACCAAACCTATTGTTTTCAGGTCAGAATATTAACTTACACGGAGCATTGGGAGTAACTGTCAGCTCTGTTATGACATGTTCTGAAATTTTGGGGATGGATTATTTAATACAAAAAATGAATCATGCATAGATTGAAAAAAAATGGAAAAAAACTCTTAAAAACGATTCTAATTATTGCTCTAATAATTATCGTTTTAATAGGAATTTTCAAAATTACAACTAAGATAAGCCCTCCAGATATAACTAATCCACAAATAGAAAACCTGCAGGTAACACAAGTTGACTCAAATTTTTATTTTATAAACAATAACTGGCTACAAAAAAGTAAAAGTGGCCTTTGGGAAATGTATGTGGAAGGTGAAGATTATGAACGTGGAATAATCAATGGAAAACTTACCAAAAACCTGATTTACAAACAGGAAAATGCGTTTATCAACCAAATTAAAGTGATGATTCCTTCTGAATCGTACCTTAAATTTTTAAAAAGTTTCTTAGCATTTTTCAATCGGAATATTGATGAGCATGTTATTCCCGAATATCAGAATGAGATTTATGGAATATCACAATCGGCTTCCGAACAGTTTGATTTTATTGGGTCGAACTATCATCGTATTTTAAACTATCATGCTGCACACGATATTGGTCATGCTTTACAAAACTTAAATCTGGTTGCTTGTACAGCTTTTGCTGGCTGGGATTCTTTTTCCGAAGACAGTTCGTTAATTATTGGCCGTAATTTCGATTTTTATGTTGGCGATGAGTTTGCCGAAGATAAAATTATTATGTTTTGCAATCCTGACAAAGGTTATAAATTTATGATTGTTACCTGGGGCGGAATGATTGGGGCAACATCAGGAATGAACGACCAGGGTCTTACAGTAACATTAAATGCTTCAAAATCGGAAATTCCATTCGGAGCTGCAACTCCAATTTCACTCGTGGCAAGAGAGATTTTGCAATATGCATCAACTATTCAGGAAGCTTTTGAAATAGCAAAAAAACGTAAAACCTTTGTTTCAGAATCCTTATTTATTGGATCGGCAAAAGATGGAAAAACAGCATCAATTGAAAAATCACCCAAAAATCAAGCACTATTTGAAACAACTTCCGATTATATTATTTGTACAAATCATTTCCTAAGTCCTGAAATGAAAATTGCTGAAATTGAAAATGCAAACCAACAAGATTACGCAACATTATATAGATTCGATCGGGTTGAAGAACTGATTAATCAAGCTCCAAAACTAAATGTTCGTTCTGTTGCAAAGATTCTTCGCGATCAAAAAGGAATTCATGATGAGAATATTGGAATGGGAAACGAAAAAGCAATAAATCAGCTTATTGCACATCATTCTATCATTTTTAAACCGGAAGAATTAAAAGTTTGGATTTCAACATCACCCTTTCAACTCGGTGAGTTTGTTTGTTACGATTTAAATAAGGTATTTTCTCAATATAAAGGCATTAAGGAGTTTCAAGTTATTAATGAAGCAGATTATACTATTCCTACTGATAGTTTTTTAAATACAATCAATTTTCAAAATTTCAACCGTTTTAAAGTGATTCGCAATCAAATTCAACATTCAATTAAATTAAATAAACAAATTGAAGAAGAAGATTCCCTGTTTAATGAACTTATTGAATTAAATCCTGAGTTTTTTGAAACCTATGTATATTTAGGTGATTATTTTAATCATTCTAAAATAACAGATAAAGCCATTTTGGCTTATAAAAAAGCATTAACAAAGGAAATTCCGAATATTTACCAAGCAGATAATATCCAATCAAAAATTGAAGAATTAAACAAATAATTTACTTTTATCAACTTAAATATTTACAAAACCTTTAACCATGAAATTTTTCAAATTCATTCCGGGGCTTCTTTTAATTTTATTATTACATTCTTGTACAAGTAGTTTAAACACAACAGAACTATCAGCAAATGGAGAAACTGCCTATAAGGCTGGTAATTATGAAGCTTCTCTTATTGCATATGAACAAATTATTGAAAAAAGTGAAAGTAAAGGTAAAAATGCAAAAGGTCCTGTATATGTTGGAGCAGGGAAAGCAGCATTGGAATTAAACCAAATCGAAAAAGCAAGAAAATATCTTGAAATAGCAAGGGGAATAAGTTACTCATCACCAGATATGTATGAATCACTTGTAAGAGTTTACAAAATCATCGATAATTTATCTAAAGAAATATCGGCATTGGAAACCTACCGCAAGTTTTATCCACAAGGAGAAAAAATAAGTTCGATAAACTCTCGCTTATTTGAAACTTATGTAGAAAGCGAAAACTGGGATTCGGCTCTTAAATTATGGCCTGAAGTTGAATCACAAGCTCAATCGAATGTAAATCTTCTTTCAGGTTATCTGATTGTAAACAAGAATAAAGAAAACCTATCTGTTTGTGATAAAATTGCTCAACAAATTTTAAAAATAGATGCATCAAATATTCCAGCATTGGAATGGTATGCCGAAAAATATTACTGGAAAGCAGAAAATCTTTACTTATCAGAAATGAAGGCTTATAAAGAAAAAAGAACCCAAAGTCAGTATAACAAACTGCTTAAAGCATTAGAAATAGTTTATCCGGATTATAGAAAATCTCGCGATTATTATCTTAAGTTGTACAAAATTGAACCCAATAAGGATTATGCAAATTACCTGGGTAACATTTTTACTCGATTAGATGATAAGGAAAAAGCTGATTATTATTATAAAAAAGCGAAATAACTCAGGATGGAAATATGGAATATTGGAAAAATGGGATAACTAAAAATATTTCCAACATTCCATCATTCCAATACTTAGGAATAAAACCAGTAGCCAGAAACCAGTAACTAGTAACTAGAAACAAGGAACCAAATAACCATTCATAATAAAAAAACTCCTTATTGTTCCTTCTTTTAATTTTAAGATGTTAAATTTGATGTTTGATTTTAAAAAAACAACAATGATTACTTACCCTGAAGATATTGATCGTAGATCTACTAAAGAAATAATTGCATATCAGGAAGAAAAACTAAAAGAATTACTTACATATGTAAATAAAAACTCTACGTTTTATTCTGATCTTTTCAAAAAAAATAATATCAATATTAATGATATTAAAACCTTAACAGATTTACAAAAGTTACCATTTACAACAAAAGACGATTTATATTTAAGAAATGATGATTTTCTTTGTGTAAGTAGAAATAAGATTGTTGATTACATTACTACTTCAGGTACTTTAGGTGATCCTGTTACATTCGCATTAACTGATTCTGATTTGGAACGCTTAGCATACAACGAGAGTATTTCGTTTAAATGCTCCGATGGATCTGCTGATGATATTTACCAGTTAATGGTAACCCTAGACCGTAGATTTATGGCTGGATTAGCATATTTTCTGGGAATAAAAAAGATGGGTGCAGGAATGGTTCGTGTTGGTAATGGGATGATTGAATTGCAGTGGGATACTATATTACGAATTAAACCAAATGCATTGGTTGCTGTTCCTTCTTTTATTCTTAAATTAATTGAGTATGCCGAAGCGAATGGAATAGATTATAAAAATTCAAGCATTAAAAAAGCCATTTGTATTGGCGAAGCTCTTCGTAATCCCGATTTCAGTTTAAATACACTCGGACAAAGAATCAGAGACAAATGGGATATAAAACTCTATTCTACTTATGCATCAACAGAAATGGGTGCAGCTTTTGCCGATTGTGGCCAGGAAAACGGGGGACATCATCACCCTGAATTACTCATTGCTGAATTTGTAGATGAAAATAATAATCCTGTTTATGAAGGTCAGGCTGGTGAGTTGGTAATAACAACTCTTGGTGTTGAAGGAATGCCTTTGGTTCGATTTAAAACAGGTGATGTAGTTCAACATTTTAATGGAAAATGTAAATGTGGTAGAAATACAATGCGTCTTGGACCAGTTATTGGCCGTAAAAACGAAATGATAAAATATAAAGGAACAACACTTTATCCACCTGCATTGTACGACATTCTAAATGATATGGAGTTTGTAGAGAATTATATTATTGAAGTATCAACAAATCAGATTGGTACTG
>MENE01000067.1:0-6952 GCA_001769005.1 Bacteroidetes bacterium GWA2_31_9b
TAATTGAGTTACTTCTGCTGATGTAAATAAAACATCATCGAAAAAGCAATCCATTATGAGTATATCGTAATTTGTAGCAGTAACAGCTGTAATAAATGCCTGTTTAGAGGTATAATTTTCGGGATTGATTAAATACAGAAAGTTTTTTGCTTCAGAAAGTGATGTTATTACATTGCTATTTACATTATAGGGAGTAGCAGGATAATCGGGAATTACATTCAGTTCGCGAACCGGAGCAGCAAAACTGATGTAGTTTTTTGCATTGTTTTGTGTATTTGAATCATCCATTTTAGAATGAGTCCAGCAATAATCTGTAGTAAGCACTTCAACATCATTATTCTCACAAATATCAAGGAATGAAATCATATAATTCAGATCAGCAACAGGTGTTTCAATATCATCGTTATCGTAACCATAGTACAAATCTTCGCGCCCAACACCATCAATTGCTGAGAGGTATTCTACGCAAGCCAATCCGTTTTCTTCTCCATCAACAGTAACTAACTCCTGACCGTTTTGTGGAATAATAATAAAATCCGAATCGATGGCTCTTGAATACTCGCTTATCCCGATTACAAAATTTCGCATTTCCTGTTTAAAGTCTTTATTATATGAAACTTCATCTTCGTCATCTGAGCAAGAAAACATACATACAAACAACATTAAAAAAATAAGTTTAGCTCTCATAATCAATACATTTTAGTAAATAAACAAGTTATAAAATTATATTCAGAAATTAAATCTTGTTCTTAATTAATTATGTAAAAACATATAACAAAAAAAGATTACTTGTTAATTGAGTAATCCTTTTTAAAGTATTAAAAATGTTTTTGTTTATTTTTTAAATATATATGAAACTCCAAGCCCTATTGAGTTCAGGTCAAAATCCATGTTATGTTGAAAAACTATATCATTGTTATCATCATACTCTATTTCACTATAGTTATAATACAAATTCCCAAGTGTTAACTCTATATTAATTCTCTTTGTTAACGACAAATTAAATCCAGGTATAAATCCCACGGAATAATTGTTGTATTTCATTTCTTGACTATAATAATCCCATCCATTATCATAATCAACTTCACCATTACCAAAGCCAATAGATCCATATATATGAGTAAAAAATGAAATTCGTTCAACTATAGGAAAACTATATCTGAAAAAAGGTGAAAAACTATATGTTTTGAAATTTTGTAATTCGTTTGAACTTTCAATTTTCTGATTAACTACCCAAAATTCAATACCTAACATTGCTTTTTCATTAATTAAAAAACCTATTCGTGGTTTAAATGTGGATTGATTATTTTTATAATCATCATCAGAACTCCAGCTAACATCTGCTTTTGCAACATTGATTTGTGCTTCGCCTCCTAGATATAGCTGTGATTTTACATTAAAATTAAAAAGCAAAATAAATAGTGTCGTAATAAATAATACATGTTTGTTTTTCATCTGTTTTTTTTTAAATTGTTAAAAAGTTCACTCAAAAATGAATTATCCTAAATAATTCATTTTGATGCGCGAATTTAATTAAACATTTCTATTTATTATTTGAATTTCGGGTTAAGAAAAATCTTTTAAAATAAAAATAAAAATACCTCCGAATACAATAAGAATAATAAAAAAATAAAGCGATAAAATTCCAATCATTTTAAAAAAGGCACCAATCATTCGCCTATTGTAAAATCGGTTAATACCGACCATTAAATAAAAAGGTATTCCCCATAACAAGTATAAAAAATATTCTGAAAATGAATCAGGAAATATTAATGATAAAATAATAACAAGCGACGATATTCCGAAAACAAAGGAGTGAAAATTAATTGAAAAAACCAGATGTTTAACGTATAACAATCTGGAGCGCCAAAGAGTAAGAGCCAGAATTAGAGCAAAAAATGGCATTAATAAAAATAAAACATAGGATAAATTTTTTAAAAATGAAGAAATAAAAGATTCCTTATTATCTAAAATATTCTTTATACCCTGTGTACTCTTTTTTATGCTCTCTAATTCAGTAGTATCACTCTGAATTATTTCATTAAAATTTAAGTTAACAGTATCATTTACTGAAAGTGAAAAAAATTGCAGAGTGCTATCGGATTCGGGTGTTAAAGTATCAGGTTTGTTTATGCTTTTAATACTTGAATACTGAGCTAAAAAGAAAAATATAATACTAAAAAACATATACAATCTCATAGGTGGAACATATCGTTGACGACGACCTTTGAAATATTCCTGCGATAAAAATCCTGGTTTTAGAAAAAATGGAGTGATTGTATTAATAATTCTAACATCAAGGTTTATTGAACCAAACAAATCACTTAAAATCTCTTTAATAGGTTTATTAAAATCTTTGTTCGACTGTCCACAATTAGGACAAAATTTACCTACCTCTGTTTCTCCGCAATTGGGGCATATTGTAAAATCGTATTTACTAACTTCTTTTTCAGTTTTTGAATATTTAGAAATATCTTCTTGTTCCGACATAGTATCTATATTTAGCTTTATGCAAATATAGATTAAACAATATTTTGTTTACCTTTTTGAACAAAATATTAATAAAAAACTAAACGTTTATGGATATTTTAAATAATGATTAAAAAGATTTCTGGAGTTTCACATATTTCTCTCCTTTAGAACGAAACTTAAGTATCTTCTTCAAATCTTTTCGTGCCGGATTTAAATAATATTTTGTTGATTTATTGCTGTCGATACTATCGGTTATTTCCTCAACAGTTGTAAAACCTTTAATTCGTTCAATGTCTTCTTTCGTGAGAATACTTCCATACTCAAGAGTATCTTTTGTTAATTTAATTAGCTCTATTTTCCACAAATTGTTGGTATCTCTATAGTTTAGAAAATAATACCTTCTATACTTACGTAAAATTTGATCTTCAGAAATTTCAAATAAGGTTTCTTCCATGCTTGAATTTATAAAAACAGAATCGTTCCTTATTTTTAGTTGAATATGCCAGTTGTCGGAAAATGTAAACGAAGTATCATTATGAATAGAATCACCTGTTTCCTGTTTAAACTCAACTAATGTCATTATTGTATTTTCAAACTTTTTCTTTACAATCTTATTAAAATCAATAGTTATTATTGAACTATCAGCAACAGACATATACTCTCCGATAATTTTTGAAGGTATTTTTTCCAGATTTCTTTTATTCTCGGGCTGTGGGGTTTTAAAATAGATATAAGGTCCACATCCAAAGAGAAAAGCTAATAAAATTATATATACTATATTCCTTTTCATTACTATTTATTTAATCATTGATTAAAAAAGGTAATTTACAAATTATTGAACAGTTTGTAAAGGATTTGAAATAATAATCGATTTGAAAACAAAAAAATCCCTGACTTAATAATCAGGGATTTAATAAGACTTTAAAATTATAAATTTATTTTTTAGGGATATTCTTTAAAGTTTCTAATAAGAAATCATAGAATTTTTGCACGGTATCAATTTTCACTTTCTCGTCTGGAGAATGAGGAAAGCGAATGGTTGGTCCGAAAGAAATCATATCGAAATTTGGATAAATATCACCAATAATTCCACATTCTAAACCTGCATGTATTGCTTTAACTTCAGGAACTTTACCATATTTTGTATTGTAAACTTCTTTCATTGTTTTCAGAATTGGCGAGTTGATATTTGGTTTCCATCCCGGATAAGCACCTTGATGAACTACCTCTGCACCAGCCATTTCGAATACGCAACGAATCATATTTGCAAGATCTTCTTTAGCAGAATCCACTGAACTACGTTGTAACGAATCAATCTGAATGAATCCTTTAAGTTTTTTTACTATTGCAAGGTTTGTTGATGTTTCAACCAATCCAGGCATTGCATCGCTCATTCTTATTACTCCGTTAGGGCAACCATAAATACCTTTAATTAAATTGTTATGAGTTGTTTTATCAATCATTGTTTTAGGTATTTCAACTTCAGTGTATTTAATTTCCAAACCTGGTTCAGTACCCGATAATTCAGCTTTAATAACAGGAGTTAATTCGTCGATAAAGCTTTTTAATTCGCCAACTTGATTAACAGCAACAACAACAATAGCAAAACCTTCACGAGGAACTGCATTGCGTAAACTTCCCGAATCGATATCAGATAAACGAATTTCAATTGACTTGTTTAATGTATATAAAATTCGGTTTAAAATTTTGTTTGAGTTTCCACGTCCCATATTAATATCGAGACCTGAATGTCCTCCTTTTAAACCCTTAACATCAATTCTGAATGCTTTAAAATCTGCAGGAACATTTTCTTCCTTGTAATGGTATTTAACAACTGTATCAACACCACCAGCACAACCAATATAAAGTTCGCCTTCATCTTCCGAATCAAGGTTCATCATAATGTCGCCATTTAATATCCCTGACTTAAGATTTTCGGCTCCGGTCATACCTGTTTCTTCATCAATAGTAAACAGTGCTTCAATTGGTCCGTGAACAAGATTTTTATCTTGTAAAACAGCCATAGCAGCAGCAACTCCAATGCCATTATCGGCACCTAATGTTGTATCTTTTGCTGTAACCCATTCACCGTCAACATAAGATTGTATAGGATCTTTTTCAAAATCGTGTTGAATATCGCTATTTTTTTGTGGCACCATATCTAAATGGCCTTGTAAAACAACAGTCATTCTGTCTTCCATGCCTTTACTGGCAGGCTTTTTAATAATCACATTGCCAATTTCATCAACAATAGTTTCAAGGCCAAGGTTTTCGCCAAACTTTTTTACATATTCAATTACTTTTTGTTCATGTTTTGATGGACGTGGTATATCACATAAACTTTGAAATATCTCCCAAACAGCTTTTGGATTTAAATTACGTACTTCACTCATATGTTTTCCTCCGAATATTTTATAATTAATAGTTTAATACATTGACTCTCATTTTTCCGTTTTGTTTAAAAAAGTAACCGGATTTAATTTTTTGGAAGCTCAAATTTAGGAAAAAATAAACTATCATAATATTAAAATCTCTGATTTGATTTATAAAGTTTTTTATAAAAAAATTAATTTTGAAAACTCAATCTTACCAACTCATTTATAATTATTAATTTTAAAAAATATGTTTTATTTGAAAAAATATTGGATTTTTAAACAAAACCATTTTCTTTACGTTTGAATAGAATAGATAGATTTTTTAAATTTTTAAATGATGACACGATATTTATTTGCATTTATTTTAGGAATAGGATTAACTTTTAATGGTTTTTCACAAAAATCAGAAGTTAAATGGTATACTATTGAAGAAGCTGTTGAATTAAATAAAACAACTCAAAAGAAAATTTTTATTGATGTTTATACCGATTGGTGTGGCTGGTGCAAAAAGATGGAAGCTTCAACATTTACACATCCTGTAATTGCAAAAATATTAAATGAAGATTACTATGCTGTTCGATTTAATGCTGAAACAAAAGATACAATAATTTTTTCAGGGCAAACATTTGTAAACCAAGGAGGCAACCGCCAGCCTCATCAACTTGCAGTAGCATTATTACAGAATAAATTATCGTACCCTTCTATTGTATACATGAACGAAAACAACCAACTAATAACTGCTGTTCCTGGTTATTATGGACCAGACGGCCTGGAGCCTATATTGAAATTCTTTATTACAGATGCTTTTAAAACTCAGAGTTTCGAAGATTTTAAAAATTCGTTTAAAAGCGAAATTCAAGTTCAGTAGAAAATCAGTTACTTTTCAACTCTGTAAAACTCAATAAATCTTTCTTCTTCCATAAGAAAAACAGATGGAATTGAAACAATAACTCCAAATTGTTCCACATTCAATTTAGCAGTCGCAAGTGTTTTTTTTCCATCAATTACTTTTATTACTGCCTGGTCGGGGAAACGATAATAAAGCTTATTCTGATACTCTTTCTCAACTTTATTCAAGTCGTTTATCTGAAATGAAAGGTTCTTAGTTTTATTCAATTTCTCCATTTCAATAATAAATGGTCGACCACGTAAATCATTTGCAGGGAGAACTCCTTTTTCATTACTAAATCGGAATAATATATAGGGTTGATTTAAATCAGATTCGGTAGGTGTAAACTCAAAATCAGATTTGTATGTAGTTGTGAATTTTTTGCCAATAAATAACGACAAATATTCATCTTCCAGTTGATCTATCTTACGAATAGCCAATTCAAGCGATTTTCCTTCGGGATAAAAATCTGCCATTCCTGATATTAACTCAAATCGTTTCTGACGAATCATAAAAATAAAGCTTGCTGCTTCTTCAGCCTTGTCTTCAATAGATTTTTCGACATATTGTTTTTTTATAACCGGAACTTTTGAGAAAAGTGAATCACGTTGTACACGTTTATAATACGTCACATCTTCTTTACCAACATATTGCTTTACACTCAAATCGGCAAAAACAATTTCATCCCCAGGGTCGGTTTCACTATAAAAGTTGTTTTTATTACTGATTTTAGATTTTGTATTTACAGGAAAAATCAATCCATTTTGAACTAATTTTAGAAAATCAAAATTGAATTTTCCCGATGGTTCCAAAACATAATATTGTTCAGGATCTAAATCATTATAAGTATCAATTTTAATATCTGTAATTTGCCATTTAACACTTTCCTCTACTGTTGCATCAGTAATACCTATATATTTTTCAGCATACTCTGCATACGGTCCAGGAAAAGTTTCAGTCAATGTTGCTTCAACTGTGAAAGTTAGTGTTGTTCTTGGTAATGCATAAATAATTCCGTTTTCAGGCATTACATTTACCTGATTTAATGGAGTAATTTTAGTTTCAGATGTTGATTTGCACGAAATCAAAAATAGCAGAAAAATGCCTAGTCTAGTTTTCCTCATGTTGTTATTATTAAATTATTAAATTATCAAATTTTCTCATTTCTTGAATTTGGAGCAAAATAAATATTTCTTTTCTTATGTAATTTATTTTT
>MENE01000067.1:6986-7738 GCA_001769005.1 Bacteroidetes bacterium GWA2_31_9b
ATTTTTTCAGATGCAATATCACCAGCCGTTCCTTGCAAAAATACACCAATTAGTGCTGCAAATTTTGATTCGTAACCCTGACCTAATAACGAAAGAATAATACCAGTTAGTACATCACCACTCCCTGCAGTAGCCATACCCGGATTACCTGTAGTATTAAAATAACAAGTCCCATCGGGACAAGTAACTGATGTATGAGCACCCTTTAAAACAACAAAAACTGAATTGTTTACAGAAAACTGTATTTGCTTTTGTAATCGTTCATAATCGTTAGTCCATTTACCAACTAAACGTTCAAACTCTTTCGGATGTGGAGTTAAAATTGAATTTACAGGGATGTTTTTTATAAGTTCTTTATTTTCAGATAAAATATTAAGTGCATCGGCATCAATTACCATTGGGTTTCTAAAATCATTTAACAAAGTAGTTAATCCTTTTACTGTATCTGATTCTGTTCCTATCCCCGGTCCTACTCCTACTGAAGTGTAATTCGTTACATCTGATACATCTGTAAAGATATAGTCTGAGTGGTCGATACTTACCATCGTTTCGGGTAAAGCTGTTTGCATAATTGAATACCCGCATTTTGGAATATGAACAGTTACTAAACCACACCCACTTCTCAAACATGATTTTGAAGCAAGTATTGCAGCACCCATTTTTCCATAACTTCCTGCAATTAAAAGAGCATGTCCATATGTTCCTTTGTGTGAAAATTTTTTCCTTTGTTTTAAATTGCTTTTTATAAATTG
>MENE01000068.1:0-307 GCA_001769005.1 Bacteroidetes bacterium GWA2_31_9b
CCCATAGCAATAGTTCTGTAACCTAAGGATGTAGAATTAGTTCCAACACTATCTGCTGAACCTACATGCACTTCACCTGCTAAAAATGCTGCTTTTACCGGATACCACATTACTCTTGACTCATTATTTATTTTTTCGGCTTGTAGATTCCCGGAAATATTAAAATAATCGTTTGGTTCGCCTAATTTTGTTGGGCTACGACCACTTACAGCAAATCCTCCTACTTTTCCTTTAAATAATCCTTCTGGAACATAAATCCTTGTACTATCAGAAGTAGAAATAAAATAATCTTTTAAAATACTTTTTG
>MENE01000068.1:318-1059 GCA_001769005.1 Bacteroidetes bacterium GWA2_31_9b
CCACTAACAGCAAACCCACCTACTTTACCCTTAACATCAACTTCATTTATAAAAACACGTGTACTATCTGGTGTAACAAGTAAATATTCTTCTTCTCCCGCTTTTGTTGGTGAACGGCCACTTACAGCAAAACCTCCAACTTTACCTTTGGTACCATAGGGAACAACTACTTTTACACCATCGTTATATACGGCAAAAATAGTATCACCTGCCGAGTTTTTTACTGCAAATAGAGCTTCGCTAATTGCGGTAGATGAACTTACTTGTGGCAAAGCAAGCCATTCAGTTCCATCGTAATAATAAAAAGCATTTTTATTGATATCAAATACCAATAAACCAGTTGCAACAGGATTAATAGCTTCTCGCTGAATTGTTGTTAATCTTGGAATTAACAATCCTTTTGTAGTAGATTTCACATCAAGCATTGCCGATGGTGATGCTGTATAAGAATCATCGTCGGTTATAGCTATGTTTTGAGCTTTTAAAGCTGAATAAAATGGTGTAATAATTATACAAAAAAGAATAAAAAAAATCTTTAATGTAATTCCTCTAGGTTTAATAAATGCTCTCATATTTTTAGTATAAAGAATTGAAACCTTTTAATAAATTTCTAATAATAAAACTTTGTATCAGTAATTAAGAAAAAAAAATATTTTAATTTTTATTCTATATAGTGATTAATTATAAATGATTACTTTTTTAGTAATTGTTCTATTTCATTTTTTTGATTTTCAATTATTA
>MENE01000068.1:1089-9886 GCA_001769005.1 Bacteroidetes bacterium GWA2_31_9b
CCCATATAAGCATAATCATATCATTAGGGCTTAAAATTAAATCTACACCATTAGCCAATGAAGTATTAGCGGCATTTTTTATAGTAATGCTATAACCGTTTGTATTTGCATTTTGAATCAAGATTAACTGCCCTATTACCGAGCCATCATTGATAGAATTGGTTGCAGAAAGCGTTCTATTCGCAGTAGATGTAATTTTAATATATGATTTATTAGGATTAATAGTTGAACCTGTATTGACAGCTTGTGTATAATTGGTCAAGGCAAGAAAATCACGAATAGTAACGTTTGAATTAAAATTGAGTTTTTCAGTATCGAACTCGCCATAAATAAGAGGTGTAGAAGAACTGTTCTCAATATACAATTTATTATTTCCTGTTTCAGAATAGCCAGCGCTGTATCCTATAAAAATATTTGATGCGCCAGTAGCATGCCTTCCAGCATAAGTGCCCAGAAGAGTATTGTTGTTTCCCTGAATATACTGTCCTGTAGAAAAACCAAGGGCAACATTATAATTTCCTACAGTATTAGCATCAAGGGCACTACCACCAATTGCAGTATTGGCTTGGCCAGTAATATTGGCGACACCAGTGGACTCTCCAATAAATAAATTGAAGCTTCCGGTTGTTGTAGCAGTTCCTGCTCTTGATCCGATGAAAACACCAGAGCTACCCTCAGAAACCAAACCAGCCTGATCGCCAATGAAAATATTACCTTGAGCTTTGCTATTCATACCAGCTTCTACCCCAATAAAAATATTTTTATACCCTGTAATATTGTTTTGCCCAGCTAATGGGCCAATAAAAACGCTTTGCCCAATTCCGCTGGCATTTTTTTCACCAGCAAGATATCCTATAAATACATTTTTAGATGCATTTGTATTTAAATACCCAGCCCTGTATCCCATAAAAATATTATAAGTTCCGATTGTATTGCTATATCCAGCTTCATTTCCCAAAATAAGATTAAAATCTGCACTGTTTGTGAATCCTGCTTTAAACCCGATTATGAGATTATTTGAATTCAATGTATTTAGCTTACCTGCCTGATTACCCATATAAATATTAAAATTTCCAGATGTATTCCCAAAACCGGTGCTATCTCCTAAAAAAATATTACTATACCCCCCATTATTGCTGAACCCTGCGCAATACCCAATAAAGGTATTCTTATACCCTATTCCATTTGTATAGCCAGACATATAACCTAAAAATACATTATACAGAGCATTAGTGCCATTAAACCCGGATTTATAACCAATATAAACATTGGATTGTCCACTTAGGTTTTTTGCCCCTGCCTGTGATCCCATGAATACGTTATACTGCCCAGATGAGTTATTATACCCAGTACTATCGCCAATAAATACATTAAATGAACCATTTGCCCCTGCCAACGCTGAATATCCTGATTTATGTCCCAAAAAAGTATTTCTGCTTCCGCCAATATTGTTATAACCCGCCTGATACCCCAAAAACACATTACTACCCCCAACTGATGTTTTATAACCTGAATTATATCCAATATACGAATTATAACTACCCGTTGTTATTGATTTACCTGCTTCCTGACCAATCAAGTAGTTTTTGGGGGTCATATCCATAAATTTTACTGTACTTGCTTTTGTTGGGGAACGGCCACTCACAGCAAAGCCTCCAACACGCCCTTTAGTTGTTATGGTATCAATATATACTCTTGTACTATCGCTATTTGTAAGAAAATAATTATATGTACCAGTTTTAGTTGGCGATCTCCCACTCACAGCAAAACCTCCCACTTTACCTTTTACATCAACTTCGTTAACAAAAACCCTGGTACTATCTGGAGTAACAAGTAAATATTCTTCTTCGCCTGCTTTAGTAGGTGAACGACCACTTACTGCAAAACCACCTACTTTCCCTTTTGTACCATAAGGTACGACTACTTTTACACCATCGTTATACACAGCAAAGATAGTATCCCCAGCTGAATTTTTAACTGCAAAAAGGGCATCGCTAATTGCTGTAGATGAACTTACTTGAGGCAAAGCAAGCCATTCAGTTCCATCATAATAATAAAAAGCATTTTTATCGGTATCAAATACCAGTAAACCAGTTGCAGCAGGATTTATTGCTTCACGCTGTACTGTTGTTAACCGGGGAATTAATAATCCCTTAGATGTCGACTTTACATCGAGCATTGCCGAGCTAGCTGCAGTGTATAAATCATCATCGGTTACTGATACGTTCTGAGAAAAAAGTTCATTTGTAAAAATGATGTTAATGAGTAAAAGTAAATAAAAAACAATTACTCCTTTTTGGATTATTTTTTGCATAATTATAAGAGTTAATACAAATAAGATTTGAATCAAGTATAACGTTATAAGTAAGAATTAATACTAAATATCTGTTATTTTTATTTAATTATCAATACCTTAGTTAAAAAATAAAAAAACCAACAAGATAACTTGTTGGTTTATGCAGATATAGAGTTTATTAATTATTTTAATAACAGCTCTTCCAATTTATTAAGTCTTTTCTTCAACTCATTATTCTCAAACTTTAAATTTTCAATTTCCTGAGTTTGTATACTAATTATAGTTTCATGCTTCTGTATTTCTTTTAATAATAAAACCGATAATATTGGATATTGAACAGCATCAGGGATTAATTTTTCAGAATTACTTCCTGGAATTACATCCTTTTCTCTTGCAAATTCAGCAAGTTCAGGAATAACACCGGCTACCTCTTCTGCTATTAATCCAAAATAACGCTTATTATCAATTAAACTTGTATAAGATACTGGCCGTAATTTGTAAATATTTGTAGTATTTATTTCTAATGGAGTAATTTCTGTTTTGTATCTTTTTGATGAAGTTAAACGCCCTATTTTACCATTAGTACCAACATATAAAGCACTTCCTGTTGTTGTACCATTATATGCACCCATACAGTACAAAGAAGATATATTATCATTACCTAATCTAACTTGGTTTGATGCATTCACAATAACACTATCGCCTAAAGCAACACAATTACTATATGAAACTGTTGAAAAATTGGTATTATTTGCTGAATTACCTATAAAAACATTTCCACTACCTGTAGATCTGTATCCACTTCTATAACCAATACAAACATTTCTTGCACCGGAAGATGTATAAATTCCACTTTCGGAACCCAGATATGTATTTTGAAAACCTAAATTACCAAAACCACTTGTATTTCCAACAAAAGTATTACTACTTCCTAATGTATTATAACCAGCACTAATTCCAATATAAGTATTGTAATTTCCTGATACATTGCTCCTTCCTGCACTATTTCCAACAAATAGATTGTTGAATACATTAGTACTTGAATAATAACCAGATTCATTTCCAATAAATACATTCTGTACTCCATTATCGAAATTATATCCAGCCTGATCGCCAATAAATATATTTGATAATCCACTAGATGATGAATAACCTGCATTATTACCTATAAAAATATTCCACCCTCCTGAAACATTATTATGACCAGCCATATTTCCGATAAAAATATTTTTAAAACCTGAAACAGTATTTTTACCTGCTTCAAATCCAAAAAATGTGTTGTATTTACCCATTCCCGGATTTAATGCATCAAATGTAACTTTCAGCCCACTTTCATGACCAATAAAATAATTCAAAGGTGTAAGTGCCATATAACTAGTTAATTTTCCATTACTTTGATCTTTAACACTAAATCCTCCTGCTGAATCCTTTGTAAAAATTCGAGTACTATCTTTAGTTACAAATAAATAATCGTTAGATGCTCCTTTTGTGGGACTTCGTCCACTTACAGCAAAACCACCAACAGATCCTTTAGTTGATATTGAATCATTAACATAAATTCTTGTACTATCAGGTGTTACATGTAAATATTCTAATTCTTCACCTAATTTTGTAGGAGAACGGCCACTAACTGCGAAACCTCCTACACTTCCTTTAACTACTTCGTTTACATATACTTTTGCCCCATCGGGAAATACAGCAAATACAATATTACCATCGTGATCTTTTACTGCAAACAAGGTATCGGTGTTTGTAAAATAGAGTGCATTATTATCGAGAACTTTTGCTTTGTTTGAGTACAATGAATAAGGAACTGAAATAAGTTGAACAACACCCATTTCAATAAAACTGCTTCCTACAGGGTTTGCTACTTCAGTTTTTATGTACATTTGTTCTGACCAATCGATTTCTGAAAATACTCCTGACAAAACAGACCCTCCTCCAACTTGTACTGAAAACTGCCCAAAATTGTTGGTTGAAACGGAATGACTTTCAGAATATTTAACATCACCTGAAGCACTTCCGGCAAGAATTGAAAGTTTTACTGAGATATTCGTATTCTCAATTAATTCACCTGAAGAGTTTCTAAGAATACCCTGATAATTGAATTTTTCGGGTACCTGACTTTTTGCTTGTATTAAAGCAAATACAATCAAAATTAGGATAAAAGTTATTTTTTTCATGATTTATGTTTTTAGATCAATTGAATAAAAGCTAATTTAAAAAAGCTACCCGAAAACAACTAATTAACGGACAGCTTTTTGATGAAAATTGCTATTTTTTTTAATTATTTCTCTAGCTTTTCGAGACGAATATTCATTTCTAATAATTGATTTTTTAGTTTATCATTTTCTGCTTTTAATTCTTTAACAGCTTCAACTAAAACAGCAGATATTTCGGCATAATTAACCCCTTTATAACCATCGACAGGATTAGTAAATACCATTTCAGGAAGGATTTTTTCAACTTCTTGTGCA
Source organism: Bacteroidetes bacterium GWA2_31_9b (assembly GCA_001769005.1). GTDB lineage: Bacteria > Bacteroidota > Bacteroidia > Bacteroidales > UBA12077 > UBA12077. The sequence goes on from MENE01000068.1 coordinate 5,863, forward strand.
ATAAATCCAATGCGATTTCCCATTTGGGGTTCACTTTTCCATGTAAAATTAACACCACGAAGCTGTAATACTTTACTTAAACCGTTTTCTAAAGTGGTTATGTTTTCTTTTAAACGAACATCTGAAGCTCCAGTGGTTAAAGTTCCATCTGCTGTTACATATAAAGTTGTTGCTGAAGCTAATGTCGCAACACTTCTAAATCGTGCATTCCCATTAACATCTAGCATTTGTGTTGGGGCATTATGACCTATTGCAGTGTTTCCATTTTTTAAAACAGTGAAAGCATTTGCCCGACTGCCTGATGATGTTCCATTTCCAATAACGAACACAGGTTCAGTAACTGTCCAAGTTGTTGTAGTGCCCTCAATTATATTATATCTACCAATTACCAACGAACCATAAGCTTGAGCAGTTGTAGAAAGTCCCATTACTGAAGAAACATTACCACTTGCATTTGTACTTGCTCCCATTGCAATAGAAGAACTTCCGCTGGCATTAGCATAATTACCAATTGCTGTAGAAGTGCTTCCACTAGCTGTAGAACCATATCCCATTGCCGTGGAACTGCTTCCGCTGGCAGTTGTAATTCGACCCATTGCTGTAGAAGCTAATGCACTTGCAGTCGTTTCATAACCCATAGCTACAGAGCCCATACCGCCAGCTGTTGTTGAATTTCCCATCGCAGTTGCGTAATAATTGTAAGATGTTGTATTATATCCCATAGCTGTACAGAAACTTCCAATGGCTGTTGTATTATTTCCCATGGCTGTTGAATATAAACCAATAGCTGATGTATAACTTCCCAATGCAGTTGAAAACCAACTTGTTGCTTTTGTCTTATAACCAACTGCTGTAGCAAACTCACCGGAAGCTGTATCATTTGCTCCCATTGCAAAAGCTCCTCTTCCAGATGATACAGAGCCCAATCCAAATGCATAAGCATATTCACCTGTTGCTTTGGTATTTCCAGTAACATTTCCTAATGAGTCGATACCTACCGATCCAAAAGCAAAACTTTTATCAGCAATTGCCAAAGCACCGGAACCCATTGCAAAAGCATCATTACCTGAAGCTTTCGCCTTATATCCAACTGCCATCGAATTGGTATCCGATTCTGCTTCATAACCTATTGCTGTTGCATAAGTTCCATAAGCTTTACTTTTATAACCAAAAGCTTGTGATTGATCTCCGTTTGCAATTGATCTGTATCCTAAAGCTATTGAATTTTGACCAACACTATCAGCAGAACCAACATGAACTTCACCTGCTAAAAGGGCCGATTTTTCAGGATACCACATTACGCGCGATTCATTCTCAATTTTTTCTGCTGTAGTATTTCCACTTATGTTGAAATAATCGCTTACTCCTCCTGCTTTTGTTGGACTACGACCACTTACGGCAAAACCTCCAACTTTACCCTTTGACTGACCTTCTGGCACATATATGCGAGTACTATCTCTGGTTACTTCCATATAATTAGTAGATACTCCTTTTGTAGGTGAGCGTCCACTTACGGCGAATCCTCCAACTTTTCCTTTTGTTGATACAGTATCGTTCACATAAATGCGAGTACTATCACCTGTAACAAATAAGTAATCATTAGATGTTCCTTTTGTTGGACTACGTCCGCTTACAGCAAAACCACCCACTTTACCCTTCGATGAAATAGTATCATTAACATAAATACGTGTACTATCAGGTGTTACATGAAGGTATTCAAATTCTTCTCCCAATTTCGTAGGAGAACGTCCACTTACGGCAAAACCACCCACTTTTCCTTTTGTAGCCTCATTCACATATACTTTTGCACCATCGGTAAAAACTGCAAATACAATGTTTCCATTATGGTCTTTTACTGCAAATAAGGTATCTGAATCGGTAAAGTAAAGTACTTCATTGTCAATATTTGTAGCTTCGTTAGCTTTGTTTGCAAATAATGAATAAGGAACTGAAATAAGTTGAATAATGCCCATTTCAACTAACGATCCACCAGCAGGATTAGCAACTTCGGTTTTCAAATACATTTCGTTCGACCAATCGATACTTGTAAAACTCCCTGAAAGCAGTATCCCTGCTCCGACCTGCACAGCAAACTGGCCATAGTCGTTTGTACTCACATTATGATTTTCGGAATATTGAACTGAACCTGTTGAACTTCCCTGCAGAATAGATAATTTTACCGTTATATCTGTGTTTTCAACCAAATCTCCTGTTGAGTTTCTGAGTACACCCTGATAATTAAATTTTTCGGGTACCTGACTAAATGCGTGCAAAAAAAACATAGTAATCAGGATGCTGATAACAATTATTTTTCTCATAGTAGAAATTTTTGATAATGTAACAAGATATAAAAACTGCCTGCAAAATGCTAATTTACAGGCAGTTTTTATGTTTATTTTTTTGCCTTGATTTGATTAATATAACCTGTTTATTATTTTTATAGTTAACCAATTCCGCTAAACTACTTAAAAAAAAAATTAAAATTTTTTGTTTTTTAATTCAACTTTTATTGTTTCGAGTTCGGATTTAAGGGATTCTATTTGTATTTGTTGTTGCTGAACAGCATTAATTAAAGGAATTACAAAGTCACTATACGATAAGTTCATAGTTCCTGCAGAATCTGTATCAATTACTAATCCGCTAAAATCGATTTGTAAATCGGTTAACAGTTGCTGAACATCTTGAGCTATTAATCCATCCCTGCGTTGTTTATTTATATCATTTTTGTAATTATATGATACTGTTTTTAAACCCATAATAAAGCTAAGCGTCAGGTCATTCTTATATACTATATTTTCTTTTAATCTTCGATCTGAGTAATTACTCCAGTTACCATATCCTCCAACAGTAGTTGCGGAAGAATTACCAATAACAACCTTATTACTGGCGTTAACAGTTGCATAATTACCTATTGCTGTAGCATTATAAACTGAGCCATCAGATACATTTGCATGAAAACCAATTAAAGTATTATTTTGACCAGATAAATTATCAAAACCAGAATACGAACCAACAAAAGTATTTGAACTTCCGGTATTTTGATTTCCACTATAAAATCCGATTGTTACATTTTGATTTCCTTCTAAATTTGCCCTGCTTGAAAATGCACCCAGAGAAGCATTTTCCGATCCGCTAGTATTGCTTTCACCTGAAAAATCTCCAATAAATGTATTATCAGAACCATCAATATTTCCGTATCCTGAAAAATTTCCAAGGAAACAATTTGTCCATCCTGAGATATTGCTGTATCCTGCATTATTGCCAACAAAAACATTGTATGAGCCATATTCAAGGTAATAAGGCTCAGTTTGTATTTCTCCAATATTATTATAACCCGCACTTTTACCAATAAAAACATTATTTCGTCCCAAAATATTTGAATATCCACATTGGTATCCAAAAAATACATTATCACTTCCTTCGGTATTATTTAACGCTGATTCATAACCAATAATAGAATTGAATTTTCCTGAAATATTATTTTTACCTGCATTATGCCCGATAAAATAATTTTCTTTAGTTAAATCCAAAAATTTTGATGCTTCACCTTTTGTTGGGCTACGCCCACTAACAGCAAATCCACCCACTTTTCCTTTTGATAATGTAGTATCGTTTATGTAAATCCTGGTACTATCGGGAGTAACAAATAAATAATCGTTAATAATTCCTTTATCTGGGTTACGACCACTAACAGCAAAACCACCAACAGATCCTTTAGTTGATACTGAATCATTTACATAAATACGGGTACTATCTGGGGTTACTTTCAAATATTCTACTTCTATTCCTGCCTTTGTTGGTGAACGCCCACTTACTGCAAAACCGCCAACGGTTCCTTTGGTAGTTTCATTTACATAAACTTTTACACCATCTGGAAAAACAGCAAAAACAATATTGCCATTTCTGTCTTTTACGGCAAATAAAGTATCTGAATCTGTAAAATAAAATATATCATTATTCAGTTCTCCTGCAATTAATGCAGAATTAGCTGTTTCTGCTTTTTTGGAATACAATGAATAAGGAA
>MENE01000069.1 GCA_001769005.1 Bacteroidetes bacterium GWA2_31_9b
AAAAAAAATACTTTCTATCAATCTGTCTGAAATATCAGAATTTATTGAATCGCCTGTTTTTTGATAGCTATATAAATCCGATTGTTTTGTAATAACAATGAGTGCTCCAACTTTTTGATCCGACATATTTATACTTGCTGTTACAATTGCAGAATAATTAAATTCTTCTTCTTCAGCATAACTTATTGAAAATAATTTTTCTATAGAAAACTTTTTGTTTGAAAAATATTTGCTTCCTATGATTAATATAAACCTCCGAATTTCTTGTTGAAATACTATGATTAATGCAATTACCCCAACACCAATAACTTGTCCGAGTAAGCTGCTCAGTAATTGCATATTTAATGCGCGAACAATAAGCCAAAGCAGGTAAAATGAAAAAATTCCAACAAAAATACTTATTGCTGTTGTACCTTTTATCAGGTTATAAAGCTGATACAAAAGAAATGATACCAAAAGAATATCAAGAATATCTAAAAAACGTATTGTTATAAAAGCTATAGACATTGTATATAATCTAAAATGAATAAACAAATGTAACAAAATATTAATCAATCGTACCAGTCATCTACAAACGCATTTGAAAATTTATTAACAAGTTTTATTGTTTCTTTGGCTTCTTTAATATCGTGAACTCTTAAAATATTTGCTCCACCTAAAAGAGCTAAAGTATTCAGTACTGAAGTGCCATTTAGTGATTCTTCAGGCGTAGTATTTAAAGTTTTAAATATCATAGATTTTCTTGACAATCCAACTAATACTGGGATTTCAAAAATTCTGAAATCTTTAAGGTGATTTAATAATTGGTAATTATGTTCAATGGTTTTTCCAAAGCCAAATCCAGGATCAATAATAAAATCAGAAACTCCAATTAATTTTAATTGCTGAACTTTTTGTGAAAAATACTCCATTACTTCTTTAACCACATTTTTGTATTCCGGGTTTTGATACATGGTTTGAGGTGTGCCTTTCATATGCATCATTATATAAGGAACATTCAATTCAGCAATTGTTTGAAACATATCTTTATCCATATCACCCGATGAAATATCATTGATAATATCAACATTAAAATGTGTTACAACATGCTTAGCAATACCTGAGCGAAAAGTATCAACTGAAATTATTATATCAGGAAATTGTTTTTTTATTAATTCAAGTACAGGAATCAACCTGTTTAGTTCTTCTTTTTCTGTAATCATTTCAGCACCGGGTCGCGATGAGTAAGCACCAATATCAAGAATATCGCAACCTTCAATAATCATTTCATTAACATGATTTTGAATATCTTCGAGAGATTTATAGCGTCCTCCATCGAAAAATGAATCGGGAGTAACATTTAAAATACCCATTATCTTAGGTTCCGATAAATCAAAAATTTCTCCTTTGCACTTTATACTTCGTTTTTTTGAAAAAAATGTATCTTTAGGCTCCATTTTAACGGTTTTATTTTTACTAACACAAAGTTACTAAAATTGACCAAAAATTGTTTAGTTTAGTATTTAATGGTACAAAATATACATTGAAAATTATGAAATTTATTGTCATCGAAGGATTAGATGGTTCAGGAAAATCAACACAACTAAAGAAATTAAAAGATTATTTAACACAAAATAATATTCAATATCAATATGTACATTTTCCACGAACCGATTCCAGAATTTATGGTGATTTAATTGCCCGATTTTTACGTGGCGATCTGGGTGATATTCATTCTGTTAACCCTTATTTGATTGCTCTGATTTATGCCGGCGACAGAAATGATGCAAAACAATCTATTATTGATTGGTTAAAAAATGGCGACCTTGTTATTGTTGATCGTTATGTGTACTCAAATATTGCTTTTCAATGTGCAAAATTAAACGACATTGCTGAAATTGACAAACTCAGCGAATGGATTAAAGATTTAGAATATAACTATTTCCAGATTCCAAAACCAGCTTTAAATATATTTTTAAATGTACCCTTTGAGTTTACAAAACATAACTTAAAAAATCAAAGACATGGAAACGATCGCGAATATCTTGAAGGAAAAGAAGATATTCATGAAAAAGATATTGATTTTCAGAGTAAAGTTCGCGATATTTATTTGCACGAAACAAAAAAAGATAAAACACTAAAAATTATTGATTGTGCCAATGAAAATGGCCAAATGCCTGATTCCAATGTAGTTTTTGCAAAGCTTTTGGAATTATTAAAAAGTGAAAAAATTATTTAATACAAAAAAAATTTAAAATGCACTAAAATTAAGAATGCCTAAAGTTTTTAATATGATTATAATATAAATATTTTAGGCATTTTAGGCATTTTTAACTATTAACATTTAACTAACTTATGAAAATCATCAATAATATCAGCCGAAACCTTGTAGGGATAGTATTTATTTTCTCGGGATTTGTAAAAGGAATTGATCCACTTGGTTCTGCATACAAATTTGGCGATTATTTTAATGCATTCGGATTAGAATTTCTTGAACCAACGGCTTTTTCGTTGGCCATATTATTAAGTTCATTAGAGTTTATTATTGGATTCTCATTGATTTTTTCTACAAAAAAGAATTTAACTGCTTGGGCAGTTTTACTTTTCATGTCTTTCTTTACAATTCTAACATTTATTCTCGCAATTTTTAATCCAGTAACCGATTGCGGTTGTTTTGGTGATGCAATAATAATGACCAACTGGCAAACATTCCTAAAGAATATTGTTTTAATGGTGTTTACTTTCATCCTATTTATAAACCGTAATAAATATCAAACAAACTGGTCGAATAGTAAACAATGGAGCATTGTTTCAATACCCGCTATCTTTATTGTTTTAGTTTCGGTTTATTGTTACAGGCATCTTCCCCTTATCGATTTTATGCCATATACTGTAGGAACTTATATCCCGGAAAAAATGGCAATTCCAGATGATGCTCCAAGTGCTGAATATAAAACATCTCTTATTTACACGAAAGACGGTAAAAATATTGAAGTTGATTTAAACAATTTGCCCGATTCAACCTGGCAATGGGTAGAAACAAAACAAGAACTCATTCAGGAAGGATATGTTCCTCCGATACACGATTTTGTAATACAATCTATGACTGGTGATGATATTACAGATATTATTTTAAATGAGAATAAGTTTACCATTCTACTTGTTGCGTATAACCTGAAAAATACAAAGCTCTCTGATATAATTAAAATAAATGCTCTTGCAGAATATTGTGATAGTTCAAACAACTGTAATTTTATTTGTTTAACATCATCATTACAAAGCGAAATTGACGAGTTTACTCAGAAAACGAATGCCAAATATCCATTTTTTAACACCGATGAAATAACTCTTAAAACTATGATAAGAGCTAATCCGGGATTAGTTATTCTAAAACGAGGTTGGATTATTGATAAATGGAATGCTCTGGACACTCCCGACTTAAATGGGTTTATAAAAAATTTAATTAATAATCCTAAGTACAAGACTAAGTCAAATGAAAACGAAAGCGAAAACGAAGATTTAAACGTATAGAATAATAAAACCAAATTTGTATTGTGATTCATTTCTTAATAAAACGCTTAGTATATGCAATACTCATAATTTGGGGAGTTATTTCCGTAGTTTTTTTTCTTTTTAATATTTTACCCGGCGATCCTGCAAAAATGATGGTAGGTCAACGAACCGACATTCTAACCATTGAAGCTATACACAAAGAACTAGGTCTCGATCGTTCAAAATCAATGCAGTACATAAAATACATTAACGATTTGTCGCCTATTTCTGTTTTTAATATTTCGAATAACGAAAATTATTTTTATCTCGATACAATTAAATATCAATCGGTTATTCACGTTTTGAAGTTTGGAAAAAACTTTTCACTTTGTTTAAAAGCACCCTATTTAAGGCGTTCGTATCAAAGTAAAAGACCAGTATCAGATATAATAAGAGAAACACTGCCGAATACATTTATTCTTGCACTCGTATCCATAATTTTTGCAACCTTTCTTGGTATTTTTTTAGGAATTATTTCAGCTATAAAAAAAGACAGCCTCTACGATCGCATATCCCTATTATTTTCTGCATTTGGTATGTCGTTGCCATCATTTTTTGCTGCAATACTTATTGGTTGGATATTTGCATTTGTTCTCGGCGATTTAACCGGACTTAACCTTACCGGAAATCTCTATGAAATTGATGATTTTGGCGAAGGATATACATTGCAATTAAAAAACCTGATTCTTCCTGCATTTACATTAGGTATAAGGCCATTAGCAATTGTTATTCAGTTATCACGAAACTCAATGCTCGATGTACTTTCACAGGATTATATCAGAACAGCGAAGGCAAAAGGGCTTTCATTTTCTAAAATTATCTGGTCACATGCATTAAAAAACTCTCTCAATCCTGTAATCACAGCAGTTTCAGGCTGGTTTGCATCTTTAATGACGGGTGTTGTTTTTGTTGAATATATATTTGGTTGGAAAGGCTTAGGTTATGTTATTGTTGATTCGCTTAACAATTACGATTTACCAGTTGTTGTGGGCTGTGTTTTAACTATATCGATGATATTTATTGTAATTAATACTCTGGTCGATATTATTTATTCCATTCTCGATCCTCGAATCCGATTGTCATAAAATAGTATTTCCAGATACAAATCCATTAAAATCTCAAATCCCATTTTTATAGATAAAAAAGGATTTACGCTTAATATTTCTTATTTTTGGTGATGTATTACTAATTTGAATCAAAAATCATGAGAAAAAATATAGTTGCAGGAAACTGGAAAATGAATATGACCATCCCTGAAGGTGAAAATCTTATTAATGAAATACTTAAAGAATCTATTTCAAATCAAACAATCCTTATAGTTGCTCCTCCATATCCCAATTTGGTTACTACTTCACTCCTATTAAAAAACTCAAAAATTAAACTTGCAGCACAAAATTGTGCCGATAAAGATAAAGGAGCATTTACAGGCGAAGTTTCTGCATCAATGATTAAATCTACAGGTGCAGAGTATGTTATTTTAGGTCACTCTGAACGCAGAGCTTACTATAACGAAACAGACCAAATAATTAACTCAAAAATTAAACTCGCTTTAAAAGCAGGTCTTAAAACCATTGTTTGCTGTGGCGAAGTGCTTAGCGAACGCGAAAGCAACAAACATTTCGATGTGGTATCAAAGCAATTGAAAGGAATGTTTGATGGTATTACTCCAACAGATTTTGAGAATATTATTATTGCTTATGAACCTGTTTGGGCAATTGGAACAGGTAAAACTGCTACATCTGATCAGGCACAGGAAATGCATAAATTTATTCGTGAGAATATTAAATCAGCATATGGTAATGAAATAGCCGAGAATACATCCATTTTATATGGTGGAAGCTGCAAACCTTCAAATGCGAAGGAGTTGTTTAATAATGCCGATGTAGATGGTGGCCTTATAGGTGGAGCATCTTTGGTTGCTAAGGAATTTATAGAAATTGCGAAATCATTTTAAACCTTTGTAAATGGATTATATTGAACTTGTTTGTGTTGTAAAATCAGAAAATACTGAAGAAATTAACGGCATTCTAATAGCCGAACTTAGCGAAATTGGTTACGAAAGTTTCGACGAATCGAACGATGGAGTTAAAGCTTATATTCAGGATAAACTCTTTGATTTTGAAAAAGTAAAAGAGTTGCAAGTAAATTTTTTATCAAGTTGTATTATAGATTTATCCTGGAAATTAATAAAATCAGAAAATTGGAACGAAAAATGGGAAAAGAATTTCGAACCCATTTCAGTTGATAATCGATGTACAATTAGGGCTCCATTTCATATCAATATGCCAAAAACTGAATACGAGATTATTATTGAACCCAAAATGTCATTCGGAACAGGGCATCACGAAACAACCTACTTAATGGTGAAATCAATGCTTAATATTGAATTTACCGGAATGGATGTTCTCGATATGGGATGCGGAACAGGTATTTTAGCAATTCTTGCTTCGTTAAAAGGTGCTAAAAATATTACGGCTATTGATATTGATGAGTGGGCATATCAGAATTCAATTGAAAATGTTGAAAAAAATAATTGCTCTAACATTTCTGTTTTTCAAGGTGATGCCGAATTAATTAAAAATAAATCGTTCGATATTATACTTGCCAATATTAACAGAAATATTCTTTTAAATGATCTGGTAAATTATTCCAACTCATTAAAAGATAATGGATTGCTTTTATTAAGCGGTATATACGAAACCGATTTAGAAAAAATAAAAGAAGAAGCTCAAAATCAAAATTTAGTTTTTAAGTATTTTGACTCCAAAAACAACTGGGTTGCTGCCAGTTTTCGAAAAGTAAAATAATAAAAATCTTAAAATTCAATACATGACAACCAGAATTGTATTTACTAAAATCATACTTTTTGTATTGGTATTATTTCTTGCATGTAAAACACAAGCACAGGAATTAAAAGAATTTTCGACTGATACAACGCAATTTATAACTCAATTCGAAGAAATCGTTGGAAAGAATATCAGAGAAAGTGATAAAATTACTCTGGATGTATTTATTGAAAAATGGAAAACAAACACCTTTAACGATGATTATGAAACTCGTTTTATAACTATTAGCAACCTGCTTTTGAATAATAAAGCTCAAATTAATCCCCATATTATTAAATATATGGAAACATTTCTGGCATTTCTTACTACTGAAAATGCTATGAAAAATTTTGAAGAATGGGAAAAGGGT
>MENE01000070.1:0-631 GCA_001769005.1 Bacteroidetes bacterium GWA2_31_9b
ACTTATCAAATACATTCCATAATCAGCCCTAGCCTTGCCTCTTTGTTCTTCTTCCACAATGTATTTGCCAATATGCCAATAAGCTTGCACCATTGTTGTATCAATGGTAAGCATAACTTTTGCACGTGCTTCTTTGATAACAGACGCAATCTGTGTATAAATTATATTGATGTGTTTATCGTTGTTTTTTATGACACTGATTTTTTTATTTTCGGATTTTTTTTTCATAAATTATGTTTCGCTTGTATTTGTAATACTAGCTCTGTTCATTAATAGAGCGCTTACAAACCATCTCTGCCAGCGCAATCGCGCCGCAAATTCCCGCATTATCCCTAAGCCTTGGCGCAACGATGTAATTATTAATGTCTTGGATGATTTTGTCACTCTTTATGTAACCATTGAGCATTTTTAAGACACGTGGGCGAATTTTAGCGATCAGATTTTTTTGTTTCATGACACCGCCGCCGACAATAATGCGCTGTGGTGAAAGAGTCATAATATAATTGGCAAAAGCAAGACCAAGGTAATCTGCTTCTAAATCCCAGCCTGGATGATCTACGGGTAAATCAAGTGCGGATTTAATCTTCCAGCGTTTCATCATGGCAGGACCAGACGCTAAACCCTCAAGACA
>MENE01000070.1:766-5277 GCA_001769005.1 Bacteroidetes bacterium GWA2_31_9b
GCTGATTTGTGAAGGAGAAATATTATCAGGCAAAGAGCAACTATTTTCGTGTCCAAAACTATCCTTTACTATAACAACCTTTTCGTTTTCACCAACCGAATTTATTTGTTCTAAAATCCGAAGAACTTCAAATTCATAAGTTTCGCCTTGTTTGTAAAAGGGATTTTCAGGTTCGAGAAATATTTTTCCGCTGCAGTTAATTTTATCAATTCTACAATCTATATCATCACCTACTTTCATGTTGTAATGCAGATAATGAATTGCTTTAAGAAGTTGTTTACCGCCAAATTGATTTTCAAGAATAAAAAACGGCTCCCCTGTTCCGGGAATTTCTGTAATACCAGTCAATTTGAAAAGATAGTTCTCTCCTTCTTTAAATTTAAACTTGTTTTGAATTGATGTCATAAAAATATTTTTACAAAAATACAGTTTTTTGAAATGTATAAGTAAAAAAAGAGTTTATCGGTTTTTAATGCTATTAATTTTAATGGGCTAAAGCCCGTATGTTTATTTTTTAAATAACCCCGGCCTTAAGGCCGGGGTTAGAAATGACTTATCTTCATTTGGACTTTAGTCCATAATAACATATCTCTTAATAAAAATAAGTCAGATTTTATTACTTTTGTTGAATTAAAATAAAAAATACCATGAGCACTATAAAAGTTATTTCAGTTAATATATCCGAAAAAAAAGGAACCATAAAAAAACCTGTTGATGTAATTCATATTACAGAACTTGGCGTTGAAAACGACGCCCATGCAGGAGATTGGCACCGACAGGTGAGTTTACTTGCTAAGGAAAGTATTGAAAAATTTGAAAAAATCTTAGGTAGAAAACTTGAGTATGGCGAATTTGCAGAGAATATTACTACCGAAGGTATTACGTTACATACAATGAATCCAGGTGACATACTTAAAATAGGGAATGTTGAACTTGAAGTCACTCAAATTGGTAAAGAATGTCACGGTGCTGGATGTGCAATATTTAGTCAGGTTGGTAAATGTGTAATGCCTAAAGAAGGCATTTTTGTCAAAGTGATTAAAACAGGTAAAATTAAAGCCAATGATTCAATTATTTATATCGCAAAAAAATAAATCCTAAAATGACAAAAGGCAAAGTATTATCGGTTAGTTTATCGACAGAACGCGGACCTAAAAAGCCTGTAAATGAATTGCAGCTAAACGAAAAAGGAATAATTGGCGATGTGCATTCCGGAACAGGAAGACAGATAAGTATTATTGATATTTCTCATATAAATCGATTTAAAGAAATTACCGGCTCAAGAGATACTCAATTTGGTGAGTTTGCCGAGAATATTACTGTTGAAGGTTTTCATGATATTGATTTCCGAACTTTCGATCAATTGAAATTCAGAGAAACAATTTTAGAAGTTACACAAGTTGGAAAACCATTTCATGACCAGTTTCGTGAACTTGGAAATTATGTAATGCCACGTGTTGGTATATTTTGTCGAGTAAAAAATAAAGGGATTATTAAACCCGGTGATGAAATCACTTATATTCCAAAAATATTTAAAGTACTTATAATAACATTAAGCGATAGAGCCAGCGCAGGAGAATATGAAGATAAAAGCGGGCCAAGAATTATTGAAATAATGAACTCCTATTTAAAAAAAATTGATGTTAAATATCAAATTCATAGCGAAATTATTCCTGATAATAAAGAAAAGCTTATTGGATTAGTAACTAAAGCAAAAAATGAATCATTCGATATAATAATAACCACAGGTGGAACAGGAATTGGCCCAAGAGATATAACGATAGAAACTTTAAAACCAATGCTCGACAAAGAAATTCCCGGTATTATGGAAATGATTCGCATGAAATATGGTCAGGAAAAGCCTAATGCTTTATTAAGTTTAGGAGTTGCCGGAGTTTTGGGACAGAGTTTAGTTTACACATTGCCCGGAAGTGTTAAAGCTGTTGATGAATACATGACCGAGATATTAAAAACATTACAGCACCTGATTTATATGTTACACGGAATTGATGTACATTAAAAAATTGCATAATGAACAGAATTGAAGCCGAAGAACTTCTAAAATCATATATCAAGAATGAAAAAATGCTTTATCACTGCTATTCTTCTGAAGCAGTATTGCGGGCATTGGCAAAACGATTAGGCCGTGATGAAGAAAAATGGGCTTTAGCTGGCTTACTTCATGATATTGATAGCGAAATTACAAATGGAGACTCAAAACGACACGCATTAGAAGCAGTTGATATTCTTCGCAAACAAGGTATTGACGAAGAAATTATTGATGCTGTAAAAATGCATAACGAACATGCTACAGGTTTGGAACGAAGTACAGAATTTCAGTTTGCATTAGCCGCTGGAGAAACCATTACAGGGCTAATTTATGCTACAGCTCTAGTTTATCCTGATAGAAAAATAAAAGATGTTCAGACAAAATCGGTTACCAAACGGATGAATCAGGCTGCTTTTGCTGCATCGGTAAATCGAACTACAATAATGGAATGCGAGAAAATTGGTATTCCTTTGAATGAGTTTGCAGAAATTTCGTTGAATGCAATGAAAGAAGTTGCAGAAAAAATCGGATTATAGGATTTTTTCACAAATTATTCTTAGCTATTCTATTGTTTCTCAATTTCTTGAATCATTTTTCAAAAGTATTTTGCTTACATTTATCTGACTATCTATTCATTAAGAGCAATATTATGTTTTATAACATCTATTTGTAATGAGACTCATTCTAAATTACGTACAAATAAATCATCAATAATAAGTCTTTCAATACCTTACAAGGGTGTTCATAACCATATTTAAAGATTCGCTTGCTTCATTCAATTTTTTCATAAATTTGACCGTCTCTAACTTAGAGAAAAAAGTGTTCTCTACTATACTTGTTTTACATTAAGTTAATTATTAATTAAACTTTACTATTATGATACCATCAAAAGAAGAAATCAAGATTTCGGCAGCGATACTCGCAGGTGGTGCGAATAAGCGGTTTAATGGTAAAACAAAAGCAAACATCCAGATTAGTGGCGTACGTATTATTACTAGAGCCATTAAAACTCTTCATGAAATCTTCGGTGATATAATTATTGTTACTAATACCCCTGATGAGTTTAAAACCTGCCAGCAATTGACAATTGTTCCCGACGAAATTAAAAATGTTGGTCCATTAGGCGGAATTCATGCAGCACTTTGCGCAGCAAAAAATGAAGCTGTTTTTGTTTTTGCAAGTGATATGCCATGTTTATCAGGAGATCTTATCCGTGAGCAAATTGAATTTTATTTGAAACATAAATGCGATGCAGCCATCCCTGCAATTAAAAAATCTGTTGAGCCATTACATGCAATTTATAACAAACGTATCGAAGATCAGTTGTTCGATTTCTTGGGTACAGCTGATAAGTACTCTGTAGAATGCTTTTTAGAACAGATTAATACAAAATACCAAAAGCTTGCCGATACAGATCAAAACCGCAAAGCATTTATAAACATTAATACACCTGAAGAATTATCGAATATTGAATTATTAGCTGAAAGTGGTTACAGGTAAAATGATATGAAATTTTAAAAAGCCTTTGTATAAACAAATACAAAGGCTTTTTTTATTCGATTACCGGACTATAGTTAATTTTGTTGAAAACTGTTTTCCAACTTTTCCACTTATATTTTCTAGAAATAACTATAATAAATAGAACAATTGAAAAACACAATACAATAAGTTCAAATTTTGGATCAATCGTATTTGTTTTAAATAAAGCCGGTGTTTGCAATACAGAACTTTTATGAGTAATAAAAAGTGCACTAAAAATATTATTGATTGCATGTACACCAAGTGCAAGCTCTAAACCATCGTCCATAACAACTAATATTCCTAAAAACAAACCTAGCAAAATATATTGTGGTAACATAATGGCAATTCCAAATTCTTTAATTTCAGGATTTGTTATATGCATTAACCCAAACAATATTGAAGTTATTAGCAATGGAATCCATTTATTTTTAAAAATAAGCGAAATCCCTTGCATAATATAACCGCGAAATATAAGCTCTTCAAAAGAAGTTTGAAATGGTAGAAAAAGTACCACAACAAAAAGTAAGATTATAAATTTTATGGGTTGAAACTGAAATTCGTACGAAGTAGGATCGTTTAAATAACTTGCAAATGTAGCAACTAAAAAAATGATACCCCAGATTAAAGCAGCAAAGAAAAATCTTTTCCAATCGAATTTATTACGCCCGGTAATAATATCTAATAGTTTCTTTTTATGAATTGAACCAAGGCAGACCCATAATCCTAATAAACCCATTGCAAAGGGAATAATCATTAAAAATAAAAATACATTCAAATCTATCCCTAAAGCTACAGGATCTAATGCACCTGTGGTTGATGCAATATTACCTGCAGTTCTTACAGCAGAAACCACGATACCTAATGGTAAAGCCCCAAGTAATTGACTAAATAAAAAAACCAGGATTATGCTTACAATATATGTCCATAATTTATTGTTTCC
>MENE01000070.1:5291-8593 GCA_001769005.1 Bacteroidetes bacterium GWA2_31_9b
CAAAATACATACTTATTTTTTTTTAATTGGATAGTAAAAGTAAAAAATACGTTTGGTTTTAAATGCTATTTTTTAAAATAACTAATAGTTTATTAAACATAAAAAAATATTCATTTTAATACTCAAAATGGGTTAATACAAAATCAAATTGTACTAAAATGAAATATTCTACTTCCAAATAATACATCGAACATTAAATTAAATAGCTTTGTTATAACAAGTTGCGTTCAAAGGGAAAATTTAAGATTGAATATGAATGCTTACTTGGGATAATGCAGATCAACTTTCAAAATAATTTAGGAGTATGCGAACTAAAATTATACATTTGAAAGCGAATCGGTATTAAACATCTTTGAATTTGAATCGTCTAAATCAAAACTTTAAAAACAGAATTATGAAAAAATTTGGAATAATTACTCTCCTTATCTGTATTTCTTATATAATACAAGCAGGAAATGAAATAAAAATTGATTACTGGCTTGTGGCTGGCCCTGAAAAAATAAATATGCCCGCATTTTCAGATATAAAAGATATTGATGGAAATACATTTTCTGAATCGGACCTTTTAAAGAAGTTTCAGGTTCAGTTAACTGATGTTTATCCAAAAGTGAACGAATCATTTCTCTTAGGATTAACAAA
Source organism: Bacteroidetes bacterium GWA2_31_9b (assembly GCA_001769005.1). Lineage (GTDB taxonomy): Bacteria > Bacteroidota > Bacteroidia > Bacteroidales > UBA12077 > UBA12077. The sequence continues at coordinate 5,931 of MENE01000070.1, forward strand.
TTCGATTTGGAAGCAAATAAATATTGGTAGTGATAGTATTTTGCTGGCATCAACTGAGAAAAACAATATCTTAATTCTGGCAAACTACATTAATGTTGATCGCTGGACAAAAGGAACTATAAATATCACACTCAATGGCTTATACGAATTCTACCTCGATGATGAACTTGTAAAATCGAAAACAACATCAGACTTAAAAAGCACAAAGATTGATGTTACACTTACACATGGAAAACATAAAATCATGCTTAAGGTTTTAACTGCTGATTCTCAGCTTAAATCAACCTGTTCATTTGATTATACTGACGACTATAATACCTGTAATGCAACTTTCACAACTAATCCATTACGAACAAAAAATATAAACGATGTTATGAATGGTGAAAAATTAAATGGGGCTCAAATTTCACCCTCTGGCAAATATGTTATCATCGATTTTTCAGAGGTAATAAAAGGAAGCGGAAAAAGCAAAAAGTACTCTGTTATTTATGATTTAATGAATAAAAAAAACATATCTGTTTTAAGAAATAAAAATATTTCTGATGTTCAGTGGCTTCCCAAATCGGATAAGATTTCTTACGTTTCTGAGTTTGAAGGTAAATCTGAAATCTATCTTTATGATTTTATAAGTGGAACAGAAAAATCTATTGCTCAAAATATTGAAGATATATCAGGATATAACTGGTCGCCAGTAGAAAGTTATATCATTTTTTCGGTTTACAAAACAGCAGATAAACCAGGCGATTTGAAGAGAGTTTACGAGGTTGAGGATCGATTGCCTTATTTCAGAAACAGATCGTTTTTGTTTAAAATTGATGTTAAAACAGGTACGATTATTCAATTAACAGCTGGTAATCTTTCATCTGATTTACAAGACATTAAACCTGATGGGTCAAAAATACTTTTCTCAACATCACGTGTTGATTATAGCGAAGTACCATTTACAAAGCAGAATTTATACGAAATGGATATAAATACATTCGCAATAACGCCAATTTGGGAAAACAAACTCAATTCAGGCAATACACAATACTCGCCTGATGGAACTAAGCTTTTGGTTCAAGGTGGACCTGAATGTTTCGATAAAATTGGAGTTAACGTAACAGAAGGCAGAATTCCCAACAGTTACGATGGACAGTTGTACATATATGATATTGCAAATAAAACGATTGATGCAATTACATTAAATTTTGATCCGTCGGTTAGTTCTGCATACTGGATTATTCCAAACGAAATATATTTATCTGTAGGTGAGAAAGATTACGAAAACCTTTACAAATACGAAGTCAAATCAAAAAAATTCAATAAAATATCTGTTTCTGTTGATGTTATTAACGGTATTGACTTTTCAAAAAATCAACCAATAGCAGTTTATTCAGGAACAAGTATCTCAACTCCAAATAAATTGTTTTCTCTTGACTTAAAATCAGGAATCAGCACATTGATTTCATATCCCGGAGAAGAACGATTTGCAAACATTCAGTTTGGCAAAAACGAAGACTGGAATTTTGTAAATAAAAGTGGAACAACCGTTTATGGACGCATTTATTATCCTGTAAATTACGATGCAACAAAAAAATATCCTGTAATAGTAAATTACTATGGGGGCACCTCACCTATTGAACGCTCGTTTGGTGGACGTTATCCAATAAATATATGGGCTGCAAATGGCTATATCGTTTATGTTTTGCAACCAAGTGGGGCAACAGGTTTTGGTCAGGATTTTTCAGCATTACATGTTAACGGTTGGGGTTTCGATGCCATTGACGATATTATTGATGGAACAAAAAAATTCCTTTCATCACATTCATCAGCCGATACAGCAAATGTTGGTTGTATTGGAGCATCGTATGGTGGATATACAACCATGTTGATACAAACCAGAACCGATATTTTTAAAACAGCAATATCTCATGCCGGTATAAGTTCAATTACAAGTTACTGGGGCGAAGGATATTGGGGTTACTCATACAATACCGGAGCGGCAAAATACAGCTATCCGTGGAACAGAAAAGATATTTATGTAGAAAACAGTCCTATTTACAATGCAGATAAATTTAAAAACTCTATTCTTTTATTGCATGGAGCAGAAGATACCAATGTTCCTGTAGGCGAAAGTTTACAATATTATCTTGCACTTAAATTATTAGGCAAAGATGTTGAAATGGTTTTGGTTGATGGACAGGATCACTGGATTGTTGATTACAAAAAACGTATCCAATGGCACAATACCATTATGTCGTGGTTCGATATGAAACTAAAAAATCAACCACAGCAATGGAACGAGTTGTATCCTGAGAAGAATTTGTAATACGGAATTAGATTAACCACAAAGAAGCGAAGAAGAGAGGTTACTACTAGCATTACTTGATTTTTTTGGCCTGTTATTTAATTTATGAAGTATTAATGCGTAGAATATCTGCATATTATCTATCTTGAGTAGATGCAACTCAAGGTAGATATTTTTATTTTGTATCCAAATCCGATCATTTAAACATATTGTTTAAGAGCATAACCAGAAGAGAACTATTCAATTAGGAATAGGGGAAAATTGTACGTCGGACAATTGATTACTCTTAGTTGGACATTACCGTTTTTTTCTTACTTTCGCCCCTTTTTATCTTTAAAGCAGATTTATGAAACATCCCAAAAGAGCATATCAC
>MENE01000071.1 GCA_001769005.1 Bacteroidetes bacterium GWA2_31_9b
AAACCAGAGAACAGGTTCGCAAGGAAGACGGAACCGGAGATCAAGCTAAGACTCAAACCAAAGATCAAGAAAAATTAAATTCTGAAGGTCAACAAAATCAAAAAGAAGTTAAAAAAGCTCAAAAGGAACAATCTAAGCAACAAAAACAAAATTCAAAACAAATGTCGAAACAGAATAAAAAATCTGGTACAGATAAAGGTGGAAGATAATTTGATTAATTGCTCTTAAACATTTAACTTAAACCCTGCCGTTGGTGGGGTTTAGTTATTTTTAATTTATTTCTTCATTTTCGCTTCATTTTTTGAATCTATATTTGCTATAAGAAATAAATTGAACTTTAAATAAAAATAAAAATAGAGGATAAAATTATGAAAACTATATTAACAATTGCATTAATTCTTTCAATATCCTTTTTAGGATTAGCTCAGGAAGAAGTTAAAGAACAGAAACAAGAGCAAACACAAACTCAAAACCAGGAACAAGTAAAAACTGAAACTCAGGTTAAAGAACAAACTCAAACCAGAGAGCAAGTTCGTAAAGAAGACGGAACAGGTGATCAAGTAAAAACACAAATTCAAACACAAGACCAAGTTCGAACTGAAGCGCAAACACAAGAAAAACCAAAAACAGTTCCTGAAGATCAACAAAACCAAAAAGAGATTAAAAAAGCACAAAAAGAACAATCTCAAATACAAAAACAAAACTCAAAACAAATGTCGAAACGAAATCAGGGTGCAGTAAGTAAAAGAAGAAAAGGTGGGAGATAATTAGTAAATAATCCCCAGGGAGTTGAATTTCCTGGGGATTATTTTATAAACTATAATTAAAATTGGATTTACTTAAAATCACTAGAGGTTTTACACATAAAAATCATTATTATGAAAAATTATTATATAAGTATACTGATTTTCCTTTGTTTATTTATTAATCAAAAACTATTTAGCCAAAATCAAAACGATAATATTTCTGTTGATAGTATAAAAACAGAAGATAATAGTTCTATCATGTTAAATGTGAGCTATACCAGCAACAACATGGAATATATTTCAGGATCAACAGAAAAAATACCTACTTTATTTGCCAATACTTCTTTTACTCATAAATCAGGAATTTACGGCGGAGGTTCATTTACAAATTACTTTAGCGATTCTACTCAGGCATCGGAGTATGAGCTTACTGCGGGTTATCAAAAATACTTTGATAATGGCTTTGATATTGACCTTTCGTACGGTTGGCATAATTATACCGGCGACTCATTGTTAGAAGGTTTAAATTACGATCATGCAATCGCATTAATGGCAGGAATTGAAGCAGGAAAATTTTATTTTTCAGGAGATATTTCCTATATGATCGGAAATACAAAAAACATTTTTGTTGATTTGAGTATCTCTCGATTTATTCAATTCAATCATATTTTTTCTAAACATGATGTTTTATTAATAAATCCGGGAGTTTCAATATCGTTTGGAACCGACTATTGGATTTATGATAATATGACTTTAACCGAAAAAGAATCAACATTTACAAATCTTAAGAATGCCGGATATTCATACGAAAGCTTTTCTTACGAGGGATTAAATATGTTTATTCCTGTTAGTTATGGTATTAAAAGCTTTTATCTAACAGGATCGTGGTTATACCGTATACCGGGTAATAAATATGAGTTTTTAGGATGGGAAAATCAATCAGGGTTTATGTTTTCATTAACTTACTTTTTAAATTTTAAAAAATAAAATGAGAATATTAATTGTAGAAGATGAAAAAAGTTTAGCATCAGAAATCAAAGAATTTTTGGAAAAAGAAGATTACAACTGTGATTTGGCTTTTACCGGAAACGAAGCTTCTGATTTAATTGGAATTAATCCCTACGATTTTGTTTTATTAGACATTGGTTTACCCGATTTAAATGGATTGACTTTAATAAAAAAAGCGAAAGAATTTGATTCTGAAGCTTATTTCATAGTAATTACTGCCCGAGGTGAACTTGAGGATAAAATTAAAGGATTTGATCTAGGTGCTGATGATTATTTGCCTAAACCTTTCTCGCTTCTTGAATTAAAATCAAGAATACAGGCTATTACACGACGAAAATTCGGGCAACAATCATCTATAATCCAATTTGGTAAATTTGAACTGGATATAATTAAAAAGTATCTTAAATACGAAAATCATACTGTTGATCTAACAAAAAAAGAGTACAAGCTGCTATCGTACCTAATTTTAAATAAAAACAGGATTTTAGATAGGTTACAACTTACAGAACATATCTGGGGCGAATTTTATGAAGATGATTACGATTCGAATTATATTGATGTACATATTAAAAACATCAGGAAAAAATTATCGTTATTTGATGAAGCAAATTACATAAAAACTATTCGAGGAATTGGATATAAATTTGAATCAGATTTATGAAACTACCAAAACTAAAACTTAAAAGCAAACTTGCTTTATTTAATGCTCTTTCGAAAGCAATAATAGTAACTGCATTGCTTTTTATAGTTCCATGGATAGTTAGCGAAATTACTATTCGCGAAACAGATAATCTTTTAATTCAAAAACTCGATCGGGTTACTGAAATGATAGATAGTTTGGGAATTGAAAACTATATAAGCAGGGATAATGAATTAAAAGCTTTTGGTAGTTACAATATACTTAAAGAAGAATTTATTTCAATAGAGCAAATTTCACTAGATTCATTAATAGATGAAATTCAATTTTCACAACGAATTATTGATAACGAACTTGTTGATTACCGAGTGCTTAGTTATTCCTTAGAGAAATCTGGAAATAACTACTTAATAGAAATTGGCAGGAGCATATCAACCATTATACGCTTTGAAGAGGACATGAAACGTTTTGCATTTTTATTCCTTGTTATTATCATCTTTATAACGATAATTTTAGACTTATCGTTTATCCAATTTCTTTTAAATCCTTTTGAAAAGATTGTTAGAAAATTAAAAAATACAGATCATCCAACATCTTTTGATTACACCGAAGTTCAAACATCAACATCCGACTTCAAATACCTTGATTATACCATTCATTCGTTGATGCACAAAATTGAAGATGCTTTTAACAACGAACGTGAATACATTAGTAATGTTTCGCACGAATTATTAACACCCATAAGTATAATTCAGAGTAAATTAGATAATATATTATCCGACGAAAGCCTCTCCGATTCTGATTTGCTAAAAATTATGGATTCAAAACATACTCTCGGTCGATTAACCAAGATGGTGCGAACACTTTTAATGATGTCGCGAATAGAAAACGAAGAGTACCTTTTAATAGAAAAAGTTGGTATAAATAATTTAGTTAAAAATGTAGCAGAGGAAATTGAAGATAAAATACTAGTTAAAGAACTTGAGCTAAAATTGATTTTACACTCTGAAAATATAATTATAAATGGGAATGAAAATTTATTATTTATTTTGCTGTACAACCTTGTAAATAATGCAATTCGTTATACACAAAAAGGATATATTGAAATTGAAACCTCATTAGAAAATAACAAACTAGTTTTATCTGTTTCCGATACCGGGTTAGGAATTTCAAAAGAGAACATAGCTCATATTTTTTCAAGGTTTAAAAACTTTACTCCTCATAAAGATAGTTTTGGCTTAGGTTTAGCTCTTGCAAAGAAAATTTGTGATTATCATAAAATTCAAATCAAAGTTGATTCTGAGCTCGAAAAAGGAACATGCTTTACTTTAGTATTTCCATAAAACTTACATTCACAATTTGTTTTAACTTTTAATCGAGCACTTTTATCTAAGAATTTCGTCTAATTATCAAAAATTACAAACCTGATAGTACGTTACTCAGTATAAATCAGTAAAATACATTTTGACAAATGGTTTAGGATTTATTAATTTATTTAGTACATTTAACATGCTATCAACTTTTTTTAATAAATGACTACAGGAAATAATATATACAATCAGTCTTTATCAAAAAATCAGGATCAATTCCGAGTACTAAACCAATCACTTTCCGATTTAATAAATTTTACAGATGTTGATAGTGTTTATGAGCATTTAGCTAATACACTTTTTCAAAACTTAACCGATACTGTTATTCTTATTTTAACTGTTAATAATGATTTAAGTGAAGTAGAATTAAAGCACATAAAAGGAATAAAAAATACATTGTTTGAAAAAATAACTAAAAAATTAAATATCAACCCATTAGGAAAACATTTTAAATTATTACCAAATCACATTACTTATTTTAAACAAGGAAAATTAATTGAACAAAAAAATGGGTTAAAAGAGTTCACATCTGAATATTATCCAAGATTTGCAGTTGAAACAACACAAAAGTTACTTAAGATAAACAAGGTGTATACCATTGGTATAAACAAAGAAGAACATTTATTTGCTGCAGTTCACTTTTTTACTTTAAATAATAAAATAATCGAAGATTTTGATTTTATTGAATCACTAGTAAAACAAACTGCAATTATAATAAATAGGATTCAACTTAAAGAAGAATTAATTGAAAGTGAATCAAAATTTTATTCATTAACTAATCAGTTACCAGTAGGTATTTATAGAACATCGCCAGATGGAAAAATTTTATTTGCAAATACAGCCCTTGCAAAAATGCTAGAATATGATTTGAATGAATTATACACTATATCTGTTCAGGATCTTTATATAAAAAAGCAAGATAGAGATAATCATATTGAATCATTTAAATCAAATACAGAAAAATATATTTCAAACGAAATTCAACTAAAAACAAAATCAGGCAGGATAATTATTGTAAATGATATTTTACAAATAGTAAAAGATAAAAAAAGCAAAATAAAATACTTTGATGGTGTATTAGAAGATATTACATCAAAAAAAAATACACAAAAATTATTACTTGAAAGCGAAGAGAAATACCGTTTTATTGCCGAAAATATAAATGATTACATCTGGAGATTAGACAATAAATTTAATATCACATATATAAGTCCTTCAATAAAAAATATACTAGGCTACACTCCTGAAGAAGCAATGCAATGGAATTTGAATGATTTTTTAGAGCAAGAATCATTAAAAGCTATAAAAGATATAATGTTAAAGTGTCGCAATAAGGTTAAAAATGGGGTTTTTGATAATACACAAAAGTTTTGGGAGTTTCAGTTAAAACATAAAAATGGATCAATTGTATGGATTGAAATGTCGACCAGTCCGGTGTATAATGAGAACAAAGAATTTATAGGGCTTATAGGAGTTAATCGTGATATATCAGAGCGTAAAAATACTCAACTTGCTCTTAAAGAAAACCAAACTCGTTATAAGGTTTTAACAGATCTTACCGTTGAAGGTATTATCATACATGATGATGGTATAATTATAGATGCAAATCCTTCGGCATTAAAAATGACCGGATTTAAAATTGAACAAATTATTGGAAAAAGTATTTTAGATTATATTCACCCAGATTCATTAGAATTGGTAAAATCAAAAATTACAAATAAATTTTCTGGAATTTATGAGGTTTCAGTTATATGTTCCGATGGTTCAAGTATTATAGTTGAAATTGAAACCAAAAATGTTTTTATTGAAGGTAAAGAATACAGAGTTGTTGCATTTAGAAATATAAGTGAACGTAAACAGGTAGAGAAAGAAATTCTCAAATTATCAACAGCAGTTACCCAAAGTCCTGCATCAATTGTTATTACAAATTTATATGGTGATATCGAATATGTAAACCCACAATTTAGTAAAGTAACAGGTTATTCATACAACGAAGCTATTGGGAAAAATCCAAGAATACTAAAATCGGGCTACACTTCAAAAGAAGAGTACGAAAATTTATGGAAAACTATTTCGTCGGGAGGAATGTGGAAAGGCGAATTCCATAATAAACGAAAAGATGGAACATTGTATTGGGAACTCGCAACAGTTTCACCAATTATTGATGAAAACGGAAAACTCATACAGTATATTGCTGTAAAAGAAGATATTACAGCACGTAAAGAAGCTGATGAAGCTCTTAAGCAATCAGAAAAAGAATTAAAACATGCAAACGCAACAAAAGATTTATTTTTCTCAATTATTGCACACGATTTAAAAGGCCCGGTTGGAAATTTTGTTCAATTTCTAGAATTATTAACAGAAAGATCTGATGAGTACTCTGAATATGAAAAAGACGAAATTATTAAAACATTGTTCGACCTGTCGATAAAAACGAATGATTTACTTGAGGATTTATTGCTATGGTCGAGAATTCAAATGAATAAAATTGATTTAACACCCGTGAATCATAACCTTTCGCAAATACTGAATTCATCGTTACGAATTGTTAACGAAAATGCAAAAAAGAAAAATATTGAAATTATTAATGAGGTAGATGAAAGTTTAGTCTTTTTTGCAAATGATACTTCAGTAAAAACCATACTCAGAAATTTATTATCAAACGCTATAAAATTTTCCCGAAGAAACAGTAAAATAGTTGTAAGTGCTAAATTAAATACTACTGTACAACAAAATAAATTGATAGAAGTTTCAATTGCTGATGATGGAGTGGGAATTCCTAAAGAAGATATCAATAAGCTATTTAAGTTAGAAACAAACATATCAACATACGGTACAGAAAAAGAAAAAGGTACTGGTTTGGGA
>MENE01000072.1:0-4647 GCA_001769005.1 Bacteroidetes bacterium GWA2_31_9b
TTACTATATCTGAATTTTTTAATTGAATATCAATGTTGATATTATCACCAATTGTAACTAATTCACCTGCTTTCGGTGTTTTAACATCAATAACCGAGATGTTTTTAACTGGATTTGTATTTTGCTTTTCGGGCAATTGGGTTGATGTAGTTTTATTTGTATTGTTATTTGAACATGAAGTAAATATCATTGAGTAAATGATACTAATAATGATGTATTGAGAGTATTTTTTCATTTTCAACAGGTTAAATTTTATTGATATTTTTTTATTTTCTAAGTTTTTGCCAGAACGATTTTCTTCTTTGAGGTATTTTCTCCATTTGTTTTTTCACTTCAGACGAATACTGATCAGGATTTAAAAGTTGCCAAATCTCACTCCAATCTTTAAATCCTCCAATATTTCGGTCATCAATATATATATCGGCTTCAATTTTTCGACTGATCGTATCATCAAAAATTTCTTCGGGGTAATTTTTATTTACTGCATAAAACTCAATTCCGTTTTTACGACAGAATTCAACTGCTTCATCGAGTTCTTTGCCCGATCTATATGTCCAAAGAATAAGTGAATCGCCTCTTTTCTGCAATGCTTTTAGTGTTTCAAAAGCAAAAAGTTTGATTTTTCCTATTCGGGGATATTCATGATCTACTATTGTTCCATCAAAATCTACAGCAATCTTCATTTTTCATTTTTTATCAAAAACAAAAGTAAGGAATATTTTTTATGTTATATACTAATCAATACTCTTAGCCGTATTCTTACGATTAAAAGAATATCGTAATGAAAAAACATTTGAATACAATGCAAGTGAATTGTCGCCAATATCGGTTAAAGTATAATCAATACTAAATCCTTTATATTGTATTCCAATTCCAAAATTGGGTTGAAATGTCATTGATTCTTTATTATCAAATTCTTCTACACGTTGAAAATTACCAATTCCAAAACGAATATAAGCTAGTTTGAAATAATTAATTTCAATTCCGGCATGAGGGTCAATACTTACCGGATTGCCTTCGATTAAAACATGTCGTTGACCATCGAAAGTAAAGTCGGCATCAATCTCAATTAATCCTTCGAATTTATTATAAATTGGAAACTCACGCGATATTCCTAATATAACTTTAGGTAGTGTAATTTCTAATGAATTTTCTGGAGCAAAATTAAAGATGCTATCCTGAACTTCAACTATCAGCTCATCTTCGTTAAATGACCAGGCATTAAATGTTGATGTAATATCGCGAGCAAAAATACCAAAGTTCCATTTGTTGTATTTGTATTGAGCTCCTGCATCGAGGCCAAAGCCCCATGCATGTGCAAATTTGCCAATATTTCGATAAATTATTTTTACATTGGCACCATAAACTAAACCTTGAATATTGGATTTTTGTGCATAAGAAAAAAGAAAAGCATAATCGGCAGCAGAAAATTTAGAAATATGATCGTAATCAATATTCCCATCCTTATCAATCAGGTCTGTAGTATTTGGAATGTCATCAACGCCAAAACGAATAAGGCTTACACCAACAAATTGTGTAGAATCCAAAGTCATTGCTGCACCCATATAATCATATTTTGCAATACCGGCAAAGTATTCGGCATGCATTACACTTGCATCAAAATCGGTTTTCATAGAAGTTAATCCTGCCGGATTCCAATATCCCGATGTAACATCGTTTGTACTTGCTATTACTGAATTACCCATTGATAATGCCCTTGCACCAATACCCACAGATAAAAATTCGTTACTGTATTTGGGACTTTGACCAAAAGCAACAACAACAAACAGAATAAAAAATATTGCTATAAAATTTCTTTTCACTAAGATTTGGTATATTATGATATTTACAAATTTAATTGTTTATCCTAAAAGAATTATTAAAAAGTTTATGGACTAAAGTCCATGTTATTGATTTTGCTAACCCCGGCCTTAAGGCCGGGGTTATAATTATTGCTATGTAACGGGCTTTAGCCCTATAAATATTAATATTTTGACTTTTATTTTAGGAATCAAACTTAGTAATTAATAAAATATTTATCAAACTCTAAATTTTAACTTAATTTTGTGTGTATTATTGTTTATACATTTACAAATATATTTATGGCAAATGCTATTAAGAGATTAATTCCAAATACGATAACCTCGTTAAACTTGCTTTCCGGTTGCATTTCAATTCTATTATCGTTCGAAGGATACCTTCTTGCAGCAGTATATTTAATATTTCTTGCTGCAATTTTTGATTTTTTTGATGGTATGTCGGCACGTTTGTTAAATGTATATTCAGTTTTAGGTAAAGAACTCGACTCACTTGCCGATGTTGTAAGTTTTGGTGTTGCTCCAGGGTTTATAGTTTTTCAGATGATGAAAGTTGCGTTATATGGTTCTGAGCAAATACCTTATTTTGAGTTTATATCGGCTAAAGATTACTTATTTTTATTGATACCATTTATAATTCCGATTTTTTCTGCTATTCGTTTAGCCAAATTTAATATCGATGAGCGTCAGACGGATTCTTTTATTGGACTTCCAACTCCAGCAAATGCGTTATTCTTTGTTTCTCTGTTTATTGTTACTCAAACCAATACAAATGATGGTGTTCTTTCTTTGTTTTTTAACAGATATTTTCTTTCAGTATTAGTTATTGTATTTTCATATCTTTTAGTTGCTGAGTTCCCAATGTTTTCGTTAAAGTTTAAAAATCTGGGACTACGCGATAATAAAATTCAATTTCTATTTATTGGATTATCTGCAATTTTATTAATATTATTGCATTCGATTGCTGTACCTGTAATCATTATACTGTACTTAATTTTATCAGCTATTAATAATTGGGTTTATAAACTGAATTAAATAATTAAACTATATGAAATTTATTGCCGAAATAAATGTAATGCCTTTAAAAGCTTTACTCGATCCTCAAGGAAAAGCAGTTACAAACAGAATGAAAAATATTGGTTTTGCCGAAGTTTCAAATGTTCGAATTGGTAAACATATTACTTTAGAAATTGAAGCTAAAAGTAAAGAAGCAGCAATGGAACGTGTAAACGAAGCTTGTAATAAAATTCTTTCGAACCCAATTATGGAAGGTTTTGATTATATTTTGAAAGAAGTTAAATAGCTAATTTATTCTTTCGAAGATTGGTTTTTACTTATTACTTCGGTTTGTCTTTGGATTGATTCTTTGTGTACAAGCTGAAGTAATTTTTTTACAAAATCTTCCGACAATCCTAGTGTCTTTCCTAGTCTTACTCTAGAAGTTACAATTTTCTCCCAACGTCGTAATTGTAATATGGTAACCTGTTTCTGGCTTTTATATTTACCGATTTCTTCAACTACATTCATCCTTTTTGCTAATAATTCAATCATTTGCTGATCAATAGAATCAATGCTGTTTCGTAAGGATTCGAGCGCATTCGCAAAATTTTCGTCGTTGGTAGAAACCTTTTTGTATATTAATGTTTTTAAAAGATAATCAAGTTCATTTGGAGTTAATTGTTGATTTGCATCGCTTAAAGCTATTAAAGGATTATAGTGTGTTTCAATCATTAATCCATCCATGTTTAAATCGATTGCTTTTTGAGAAATCTCAGGAATATAATCTGTACTTCCTGCAATATGGCTTGGATCGCAAATAATTGGTAAATTATGACACAAACTTTTCAACTCAATAGGTATTTCCCATTTAGGAATATTGCGTAATGATGTTGATTCGAAGGGATAAAATCCGCGGTGAACAGCAGCAAGCTTTTCAATTCCTGCTTTATTGAATCGTTCGAGTGCACCAATCCATAATTGAAGATCAGGGTTTATAGGATTCTTTACCAACACAGGTTTGTCAATTCCTTTCATATGATCGGCGAGTTCTTGAACCGAAAATGGATTTGCAGTTGTTCGGGCACCAATCCATAAAACATCAACATCATATTTTACTGCTAAATCAATATGTTCCGGGCGAGCTACTTCAACTGCAGTTAATAGCCCGGTTTCTTTTTTTACTTGTTGTAACCATTTTAATCCCTGTACACCAACACCTTCAAAACTTCCTGGGCGTGTGCGCGGTTTCCATATTCCTGTTCTGAATATCTTTACTTTTCCTAAAGCAGCAATTTGTTTTGCAGTGGTTAGCATCTGTTCTTCAGATTCTGCACTGCATGGCCCGGCGATTATTAAAGGAGAGTCACCTATTCCTTTAAACCACTTCTTTAGAGGGGCTATGTTTTTAAGTTTGGTCATAATTCGTAAAGTACAGAACCAAAAATGGATTCTTTTGTAGGTTTAAATAATGTAAATAAAGCTATTTTTTCTCATATTTTAGAATTGCAAAAACCGACAATTTATAGCAAATCCAAATAAATAGAGGCCAGCTTATTAACCATATTATTTCTGTTATATACATAAGAAAAGTTATAAGTTTAAATTCCCAAGTTATTAATAAATATGGATGTCTTCACCCATTTCATTTGCATCAATTTTTTTATTGTTTATTGATCTCCATGCAATCCAAATATAAGCAGCAACAAATGGCACCATTAGAGATACATAACTCATAATGGTTAATGTGTATTTACTTGATGATGCATTCTCAATAGTTAACGAGCTTTGCAAATCGAATGTTGATGGATAAAATGCTGTATTGTTAAATCCT
>MENE01000072.1:4658-6589 GCA_001769005.1 Bacteroidetes bacterium GWA2_31_9b
TAAGGCAAATACAGTTAAGATTGTTCCAGCCCCTGTAAACCAGATTCCATTTGTACAATCTTTTAAATACGACTTACCTATACCAAATAAAACGAACAATACGCCCAGTATAAAAATTACCAAAACAAATGGCATCTGTAAAAAGTTGTGTAAATATTTATTTGATTCGTAGAATACATTTTTTGTTAAAGAATCAACAGCAAATCCATCGATAAATAGTAACCAGATTACAAACACTAAAAATAAAAAAACAAAAGGGATAGCATTTAACAAAAGATGTTTTTTTGCTCGTGCAAAAATATTTTTATCATCAACAGTATTCATGAAATAAAGAATTCCTAAAACTCTGGCAAGAAAAAACACTGCTAATCCGAGCGATAAGTTATGTAAATTTAAAGCCAGTTCAAGGCCATAAGCTGGGCCTTCCCATTTGGAGAAGTTCATTTCGTTAACCGAAAACTCTGATCCTGTAAAGAAAGATGCAACAGCAGTACCGATTAAAATTGTAGCAAGTACACCGTTAATAAAAAGGAAAACCTCATACGTTTTTGCTCCTAAAAAATTATTGGGTTTCGAGCGATATTCATACGAAACAGCTTGAATAATAAATGCAAATAAAATAATTATCCAAACCCAATAAGCACCACCAAAACTGGTAGAATAGAATAATGGAAAAGAAGCAAAAAAAGCACCTCCGAAAGTAACTAATGTAGTGAATGTAAATTCCCATTTCCGGCCTAATGAATTAATCAGCATACGGCGTTCCATTTCACTTTTACCAAGCGTATAAATTAGTGTTTGCCCTCCCTGTACAAACATCAGAAATACAAGAAGGGATCCTAAAAGTGAGATAATTATCCACCAGTATTGCTGTAAAACTAAATGCGATATTGATTCAAACATATCAATGTCCTCCTTCGTTAGGTCCAATATTAATTTGTTTTGTCATAATCCGAAGTTCTGCAATTAGTAGAACAGTGAAAATGATTGTAAATAACCAGAAAGTAATTTGTACTGCACTTGCATCAATTTGCGATACTGCTGCAACAGTTGGTAATAAATCCTGAATGGTCCATGGTTGTCGTCCAACTTCGGCTACTATCCATCCCGATAAGGATGCGATATATGCCAAAGGAATAGTAAGAATTGCTAAACGTAAAATCCATTTTTTAGGGTCAATATTTTTTCTATAAATCAATAACAGAAACATTGAGAAAAATAGAATGAAATAAAATCCCAAAGCAACCATTATATGAAAACTATAAAAAGTAAGGGGTACATTTGGAATGATGCTTTTAGGGTCGTTTAGAAATCCATATCCGAAATATTTAAAATTCTCTTTAAAAATTACAAGAGATTCCTCCATTCCTTTTTGATCCTGATTTTCTTTTGATTTTTTATATTCTTTAAGTGCAGCTATCGAAATTTTACCTTTTTCAATTTTTTGTTCAGCCGAAAGTGAAATTTGTTTATTCCTTTCCTTGTCGGAGTATTCGTAACCCCCAACGATTATGTCTTTGACACCGGGTACAAATGCATTAGCATCACGATAACTCAATATTGAAAGCATTTTAGGGATTTCGAATTTAAATACATAATCATTTTTTTCGTCATCGAATTCTTTTCCCGGAGTTGGTATACCAATCATCACTAATCCGGCACCTTCAGAGCCTTGATAAAGTCCTTCCATAGCAGCAAGCTTCATAGGTTGTTTCTGAGCTACTTGATATGCGGACCCATCGCCTGTATAAATTAAAAATAAACAACTTAATAAACCAAAAACAGATGCAATTACAATACTTCGTTTTGCAAGGATTTGCTCCCGACCTTTTAATAAGAACCATGCACTAACTCCTATAACAAAAATTGATGCTAAAACATATCCTGATGTTATGGTATGTAAAAATTTATTAATTGCTATTGGTGATAAA
>MENE01000073.1 GCA_001769005.1 Bacteroidetes bacterium GWA2_31_9b
TATATACTTTTGAGGACTGTAAAGTGCATATATACATCCAAATTGGTATGTATTGTTTACTTTTTGCCTTCCGCAAATTGTTCTTTATTTCTTGCCAAAATACATCTTTTTTATTCATCTTCAAAAAATCAATTTTGTACTGTTTCAAATCTGACTTTTTCTTTTGGATATTTTCTTTCTTTATGCGAATTAGAAAATATCCAATTTATAATGCATTACAAATCATCAAAAGGCGAACGTATGTTTTGTAAACTCTGAGATGTCACATGCGTGTATATTTCAGTTGTTTTACTGCTTTTATGACCGAGCAACTCTTGTATGTATCGTAAATCAGTGCCTGCCTCAAGCAAATGTGTGGCGTACGAATGCCTTAACCAGTGCAATGTTGCAGGTTTTTTAATGTTTGCAGATTTTAACGCATTTTTTAATATCTTTTGCAAACTCGCTTCGGAATATTGCAGTCCAGCCGGATTTCCTTCAAAGAGCCAAACCTTGGGTTTATACTTTTTGTAATACTCACGCAACATCTCAATGGTTTTCTCCGAAATTGGTACAAGTCTGTCTTTCTTGCCTTTTCCTTGGTAAACTTTTATGAATCCTCTCTGACTGTCAATATCGCGTGGTTTTAAATTTAGCAATTCGCTTCGCCTAAGTCCGCAGGCATAAATCAAACTCAATGCTGTTTTATGTTTTATATTTTTCGATGCTTCTAAAATACTCTTAATTTCGCTTTTCGAAAGAACATTGGGTAACCTATGCTCTCGTCGTGGCCTGTTGAGCTGCTCAACATCTATCGGGGCTCGAACTATCTCACGATAAAAAAGTTTTATTGCACTAATATTTTGGTTTTGCAAACTTGGTCCATAATTATTACCTAAAATTCTTCGGTTTACATATTCAGCAAAAACATCATCATTAACCTGGTTAGCATCATCATCTCCCAAGTAAAGTAGAAAATTATGCATAGCCTCACTGTAGATTTTAATGGTTGATGGACTATATCTTGTATTTTCCAGCCAGTTTATATACTTATTCAGATAATCTTTTGCTCTCTTATTAAGTTCTCTTTTTTCAATTTTATCTGAATTGCTTAATGTTATTAATGATTTCTTAATCTGTTTCGGTTTAGCTGAATCAAACGTTTTCTTAGTTTTTTGTTCATTATTAATAGAGCTAATATCAATATTAACAAGTTCTTTAAATAAATCAATAATGACCTTCAGATCAAGATTTTCGTATTTAACATACCACATTTTATGTGAAGCACTGTAAGTAACATAAGGTATTTGTCGCAGTTTAACTTGGATTTTATCTACTTGTGGAGCATTAAAGAAAACAACGTCAAAACCACGGTGTATACTTTTTTCGAGTTTAAGTACAGCATTTGTTTGTTGATGCATAATTTTCAAGCCTCCGCCCCCTCAGTCCCATTTGGGGGTGATTATTTGGTTAGTTTAATTGTATCTCGAAGATAAATAAAATAAATTACATAGATGTAAAGCGTTTTGAAAATAATAAAAAACACATTAACTTTCAACTTCCTGCTTTTTCTTTGCTAAATATATAGGTAATGTTATTAGTAAAAATAAAGCCATAATTGTCAATCCTATTCCAACTCCAAATCTATCGGCTAAAAAACCTAATATTGGAGCAACTATTGCTGCCATTAAGCTTTTTGCCTGAGAGTTTGCCGATAATGCTGTAGCCAGTATATCCTGTTTGTACAATTCGCTCACATATGCAATTCCTATTGGTGTACGGAGATTTTCAACAATAAATATCCCTATATAAAGTATAATTGATAGAATAAAAAACGAATAATGAAAAAACAGGCCACTAAATAAGGCCATCGTATAACCCAATATCATGGTTATATTTAAAGCTTTTTGAGTTGATTTCAATCTTTCTGTTGCTGCTCCCGCCTTTCGAGATGCAACTGATGTAAGTATATAAATAACAAAATAAATTATACCGATAATTAATGCTGAACGTTGTTTTTCTGCAATGCCTATAAGTATGGGTAACGAGAATGCAAAAGTTTGCAATACCGGTTGCAAGTAATCTTTTATAGCTTTATGAAAACCGCTGTGTACCGATAGGTTTGCAATGGCTTTAATCACATGTAAATTACCAAACGAATATATAAATTCTTTAACAACAGCTTTAGTTCTTACTTTAAATCCATCAATTTTTACAGCTTCCATATTGCCATCGAGTGCTTTTGGGTAGCTCCAAACCAAAAATAAATCTAATAAATAAGGAACTGTTGAATACAAAAAAATATACTGATAACTGCCACTATAAAAAACAATAACCCCTGCAATTAAAGCCGAAACTGCAGCACCCATTTGCGACCATGCCCGTGTATGCCCGTAATAATGTACCCGTTGATCTTTCCATCCGTTTATTTTGAGATATTCAAAAATCATGGCTTTGTGCGTTCCTGTTCTGAAAGCATCGCCAATGGCATAGAATAACATGGCTACAATAAAAATTGCATATTTACCCGAAATAAAAAATATGATAAATGATATGATATAAAAGAAAAACGAAAGAATGAGCGATCGTCTGCGGCCAATGGAGTCGGCAACAACACCTGTAGGTATTTCCATTATATTAATCAGAATTTCACGAACGGCATATAATGTTCCTATCTGTAAAAATGAAAAGCCTTTTTCGAGAAAAAATAAAATCAGAAAGGGTTCAAAAAATCGAAGATCTTTTAAAAACCCATACATGCAAAATTTATAGTATTGTAAATCTTTGGTGAAATTTTGTGCCATTTTACTCTCTTATAAGAGCATAAAAATAATCAGATTTATAGATTATCATCTTACTATTTCTAAACTCTGACTCCTGAATTCTGAATTCTGCCTTTTACTCTTTCAGTTTCCTTGTTGATAAATAAACTATACCAATAATAAGAATCAGGAAAAGTGCTGTAAAAAATACCTGACGTAGTATAATCTTATAAATAGGCTCCATTCGGTTTGTATTATTTGTAATTACAGATAGTGCAAAGTCAGGTAATCTGGTCGATGGGTCTTGTTTAAAATACATAAACTCAATATTCATTTTTTGATCAAGAACATTAAAATCAGTAATCATATCTTTTGTCTGAATAAATGCTTGTTCTCTTATTGTGTCAGGAATATAACGGTTAAGAGGTTCGTCAATTATAGCAAACTGATATTCACCATTCCCAAACCAATAATTTACAGAAACAATTTGTTCGTTTTCATCAGAAATCTGTTTCAATCTATTTTTAAGCATATCCATTATCCTATCTGCCACTTCGGAGTAACTACCAATTTCAATTATATATTTTCCATCTTTGGTTGCTTGATACGAGTAGGAGCGAAGTCGTTTGGTTGATGATTCGAACTGAAATGTCTCAGCATAAAAATCTTTTGATTTCTGAATGTGATTTAATAAATCGATTCGCTCTTGTCCAAAAGCACTAAAATCGAGCCCCCAGTCGGGTAAATAGGTTGTATTTACAATAACTAAATCTTCAATTATATATAAATCGTGAAATATTGTATCTAGCCCAACTGAACGTAAATTGTTTGTTAAATTTTCTGTTTTTAAATCAATAGTATTTCCTTCGGAAACAATCTTTTCAAGTACACTTTTCTGCAAGTCGTAAAACGATTTTTCAAAAGTTTGTAGAGCCGAAGTTTGAAAATCGCTTAATCCTATAATTTCATCTCTTATTTTATTCTTAAGAGTTTCTTCGCTTTGTTGTTGAATCTTAATTGCATCACGAATGTTAATTATAGCTAAAATCGAATTTAATAAAATGATGGTTACTACAATCTCAAGAAATAAAACCTTGTATATTGAACTTTTCGAATTATGTGTTTTCATATAGATTTTCTTTAAAAATGGTATGTTAAGGTAATAAAAAAAGTTGAAATATGAATATTTTGTAATTTTTAGTCACAATTTATACTTTCTAATAAAATTCAAATATCTAAAAGCTAAAAGCTAATAGCTATTTATTAATCGATATTTACTATTTTTACAAAAACCATTAAAATCGAAAATTATGTTCGACATAAAACAACACAGTTTATACAAACCTATGGAGATAGATACTGTAGTTTCATCAGTATTTTCGATCTATTTAAAAAATTTCTTTGTATTGTATGTATCTAGTTTAATTGCTGTTTTTGCTGTTCAATTGTTCATTTATAATCTTGGGTTATACGAAATCATTCAGAAATCGACTACTCCAGAGGAAGTGATGGAAAACCTTGGTCCTTTAATGAATACCATTTTTATGGTTATGGGTTTTACAGTAGTTGTGTATGGTTTATTAAATTCATTTTTACTTAATTATTTATTTACCAAAGAGTTTGATGCAAATGCAACTATAGGTTCAATTATTAGCGAATCCATAAAGAAACACTCAGTTCATATGATTTTCTTTCTGATTCTTGCATTATTAATTTTAATTGTAGGAATGGCTTTTGGTATTATATTTTTTGTTATAGGTGCTTTAATAGTTGCTGTTTACCTTGGTACTACCTTAATAACCGGAACTGCACTTGTTATTACTGAAGAGAAAAATGCACTCGAAGCTATTGGTCGTTCATTTAGTATGGCTCACAAAGATTTTTGGCCTACACTTGGCTCAGTGGTATTGTTTGTTTTAATTCTCATATTAATATCTATTGTACTTAGTGCCCTTGTTGCTATTCCTTATGCTTTTATGTTTATTGAAAGCTGGCGCGAATCGGGAAATTTTGCAGAACTATTTTCTATGGATATGTCCAAAATAGGAATTTGGTCTGTTGTAATAAATTCTTTGATTTCGGCATTAACATATCCACTTTTTGCAATTTTATCTCTTATTCTGTATGTAAAACTTAAATACATCGAAGATCAGAAAATAAATATTGATATCCCAAGATAGAAGATTCAGGATTCAGAATTCAGAATTCAGAATTCAGGATACAGGATACAGGATACAGGATTCAAGATTCAAGATTTACTTTCTAATAAACAAATTGGTCAATTAACTGTTATTTAATTACCTGTAAAAAGGTTGCTTTAATCACATTTAAGATTTAAGGAAATCATAATATGTAAAACGGTTAACTGGAAATTCAATTTATGTTACACATACTTTCTCCGGCAAAAACACTCGATTATAAAAATCAGATACAAACTTCAAGGTTTACACAACCCGATTTACTCAGTGATTCAAAAGTTCTGATACAAGAACTTAAAAAGCAGAATCCCAAAGATATTGAGAAATTAATGAATGTTAACAGCGAGTTGGCTGTACTAAATTTTGAACGTCACTTGTCGTGGCGATTACCATTTTCTGTCGATAACTCAAAACAAGCACTTGCAGTATTTAAAGGTCAGGTTTTTGTAGGATTAGATGCTAAAACACTTTCCCGAAATGAAGTTCATTTTGCCCATGATCATCTACGAATATTATCTGGTTTATATGGCATACTTCGTCCGCTCGATTTAATTCAACCCTACAGGCTTGAAATGGGAACCGATCTTGTAAATCCTCGTGGTAAAAACCTATATCAATTCTGGGGATTAAAATTAACCGAAATCATCAATTCAGAATTATCGAAACATAAACAAAAAGTACTGATTAATCTGGCCTCGAACGAATATTTTAAAGCAATAAATCCAAAGAAAATATCCGGAAAAATTATTACTCCAGTATTTAAAGAATCAAAAGGGAATGTGTATAAGCAGGTAACTATTTATACTAAAACTGCCAGAGGATATATGAGCCGTTTCATTATTCAAAACCAAATTGAAAATCACGAAGATATTAAAGCTTTTGATACCGGTGGTTATTTGTTTAATCCCAATTTATCATCAGAACATGAGTGGGTTTTTGTAAGGTAAACAGAAAGTTTACTCCCCCTTTCTTAAAGGGGGTCGGGGGGATTTAGTAAATAAATTGAAAACAAAGATTTTTCTAAGTAAAACGCAAATCAAATCCCCCTTAGTCCCCCTTTTCCAAAGGGGGAAACAAATCTATTCCCTTTTTCTTAATAGTGGCAGGTGGGATATAGTAATTCAACATTACAAATTTTTTATTTTAAATTTTTTCAAATATTTTTGATTTAAACATCTTGTTAATGAATAAACTGAACTACAATAAAAATCTAAAAGAATATTCAAAGGAATTAAGAAATGATTCAACTATTGGAGAAATTATACTTTGGAAAAAAGTATTAAGAGCTTGTAACTTTCATGGGTATCAATTTAATCGTCAGCTTATTATTGGTAATTATATTGTTGACTTTATAAGCAGAAAACTAAAATTAGTAATTGAAATTGATGGTTATTCGCATCAGTTTACTGGAAAAAGAGATGCAGAAAAAGATAAATATCTAAACGACTTAGGATATACAGTCTTAAGATTTCAGGAAGGTGAAATTAAACATCAATTGGACGAAGTTGTATGGAGACTAGAAAAACATTTTGAGAATATTGAAGGTTCAAATCCCCCTTTTCCAAAGGGGGAAAGAAAATATGCTCCCCCTTTATTAAAAGGGTTGGGGGGATTTACTAATTAAAACAAAGAGAATTTTTTTTGGTAAAACACAAAATCAAATTCCTTTTTTATCCCACTTTTCCAAAGGAGGAAACA
>MENE01000074.1 GCA_001769005.1 Bacteroidetes bacterium GWA2_31_9b
TGAACATTTGACGATCAAAGGGCGAGCTGGAATCATCGTGCCGGAGGGTGTGATTTTTCAATCAAATAATGCCTATACGCAATTGCGTAAAAAATTGGTTGAGGACGGACTTTTCGCGGTCGTTTCACTTCCCGCGGGCGTTTTTAATCCATACGCGGGAGTGAAAACGAGCGTCTTGCTTTTTAATAATGAAATTTCCAAAAAAACAAAAAACTTTTTGTTTTTAAAAATTCAAAATGACGGTTTTGATCTTGGCGCGCAAAGACGCGAGCATAATAAAAACGATTTGCCTTTGGCTTTAGAAATCATCAAAAAATATAAGTCATCATTCAACGATAAAAATTTTAGTGATGACGAAAAACAAATTGCTCATATCGTTGCTAAAGAAAAAATAATCGCAACGGGTGATTATAATCTTTCGGGTGATAGATATAAAGAGGTCATAAATTTTGCTAATCAAAAATGGGAAATGGTGGAATTAGGGAATTTGGAAAAAGAAGAAAAAATAAGTTTTTTACGAGGACAAGGTATTTCAAAAAAGGATATTATTGTAGACGGCAAAAATAAATGTATTCATTATGGTGAAATTTACACAATTTATCATCCAGTTATTGAAAATGTTATAAGCAAAACAAATTTAGAAGGTAAAATTTTATCTAAAAAAGGCGATATTTTAGTGCCTTCAACAACTACTGCTGATGCCATGGGCATTGCTGTTGCTAGAGCTTTAAATGAGGATGGTGTAATACTTGGTGGAGATATAAATATAATAAGAACAGAGAATAAACACATCTTGGCAGTTTATTTAGCTTATTTGATTAGCAATTCATCGGTAAAGAATCAATTAGCAACATTCGCGAAAGGTGTTAATATTTTGCATTTATCAAATAGTGATTTAAGAAAACTTAAAATCCCGCTTCCGCCGATTGAAGTTCAAAAAGAAATCGTCGAGCAGATTGAAGTCAAACAAAATGCCATAGACCACGCCAAAGCAATTATTCAAAGTCTTGAGAGAGAGAGACGATATTTTGGTCAATCAATTAGAAAATTAGAAGGTGTTGAATGGGTGGAGTTGGGCAAAGTTTGCAAAGAATTATTTGCGGGTGGAGATGTGCCAAAAAATTATTCAAAAACCAAAAATAAAGAGTACACAATTCCAATTTATTCGAATGGAGTGAAGGATAATGGTTTGTATGGATTTACTAAAATAGCAAGAGTTAATGAGGATGCAGTTACAATTTCAGCAAGAGGCACGATAGGATTCCCTGAAATGCGAAACGAGCCTTTTTATCCTGCGATTAGACTTATTGTAGCAATACCGAAAAAGGATGTTATAGATGTAAAATTTTTAAAATATATTTTAGACACGATAGATATTTATAGAAACGGTAACTCAATTCCACAATTGACAGTCCCAATGATTAAAGGTGAAAAAATCCCACTTCCATCTTTGGAAATTCAGAAAAAACTTGTTGCCGAAGCGGAAAAAGAACAACAGATAATCAACGCAAACAAGCAATTGATTGAAATCTACGAGCAAAAAATTTCTGATGTTTTAAGTGAAATTTAACTATGATCAACAAAATTTCTATAAAAAATATCGCAAGCTATGGCGAAACACCCGCAGTTTTAGAGACTGATAAAAAAATCAATCTTGTTTACGGACTGAATGGTACGGGAAAAACAACTCTCTCAAATTATCTTCAGGATAAAGATAATGATTGTTTTTCTGGCTGTTCAATTTCAGGGCTATCTAATGAAAAAGTATTAGTTTATAATCAAAAATTTGTTAGTGATAATTTTTATCAGGACACACAAAAAGGTATTTTTAGTTTGAAGTCAGAAAACAAAGAAGCAAAAGAAAAAATAGATACAGCTACTCAAGAAATAAATAAACTAAAAAATCAAATTAAAAACGATGAATTGAAAACTGGATTTCAATTTGATTTAGAGAAAAAACAAGAAGATATTGATATCCTACAAACTGGCTCAGAGGAAAAAACATGGAAAATTAAAAATGACTATTATGGTGGCGATAGAATCTTAGAGTTTTGTTTGGACGGAAAGATGGGGAGTAAAAAGTCCTTATTTGATTATGTTTGTAAATTACAAAAACCAGTAAATAAACCAGAAAAATCAACAGAAGATTTAAAAAAAGAAGCAGAAGCAACCCAGGGTGAAAATGCCAAAACTTATGATGAAAATTTGGTTAAAAAAGCTAGTTTTGATTTTTGGAAAATAGAAAATCAAGAAATTTTCAAAGAAGTTATTATTGGTAACGAAAACTCACAAGTTGCGGAACTTATAAATAAATTAAATATTTCAGATTGGGTAAAAAAAGGGAAAGAATTTATAAATGAACCAAAAGAAGAAAACGAACCCTGCCCTTTTTGTCAGCAAAAAACTATCACTAAAGAACTACGCAAGGAAATCCAAAATTACTTTGATGAAACTTATCAAAATAAAATTATTTCATTAGAAAATTTTGATAAAGAATATTGGAAAGAATACCAAAGTATAAAAAATTTAGAAACCGAACTTTTAAAGGTTGGTTTTATAAAAAATAAAGAAACAGAATTTAAGCTCTTATTTAAAAATTTCATTGACAAGATAAGCGGTAATTGGTCAAAAATTTCAAATAAAATTAAGAGTCCCAATATAATTATTGATTTAGAGTCAAGTATTTTAGAGCAAAATGCTTTAAATGATTTTTTAGATATCATTGTTAATGAAATAAAAATTCATAACGAAAAGGTAAATAATAAGCAGAAAACAAGAAATCAGATTATAAAAGACTTCTGGGAAATTATGCGTTGGGATTATGATCAAACAATTGAAAATCACACAACACAGAATACTAAGCTTGAAAAAGAAAAATCGGGTATTGAAACTAAAATCCTAGAATTTAATACAAAAATTGGTGAACAGAAAAAAATAATACAAGATGAACAAAAAGAAATGGTAAATATTCAAGATGCAATTGACACCATAAATAGTGAATTGATATTTTTTGGACTAGATGGATTTTCAATTGTGCCTGCTGGAGAAAAATCATACAAGCTAAAAAGACCAAACGAGGATATTGCTAAATTTGAAACACTAAGCGAAGGAGAAAAAACAGTAATTAGCTTTTTGTATTTTTTGGAGTTATGCAAAGGTAAAGAAAATAATGATGAAGTAGTAACTGAAAAAATAGTTGTTATTGATGATCCAATTTCTAGCTTGTCTCATATGTATGTTTTTAATGTAGCACAGCTTATAAGGAAAAACTTTTTCAATGATAGCTATAAACAGGTATTCATTTTAACTCACAACCTATATTTTTTTCATGAGCTACTCCACAAACAGAAAGATACTAATGCAAAACTTTTTAGGCTTTGCAGATCTGATTTTTCTCAATTATCAGAAATGAACCGCAAAGATATTCAAAATGAATATCAATCATACTGGCAAATCTTAAAAGATTACGATGAAGGCAAAGCAACTGAAGTAATTTTAGCAAATGCAATGAGAAATATTCTCGAAAGGTTTTTTGGTTTTATAGAAAAAAATGATTTTAACGAGCTTACAAAAGAATTAGAAAAAAATGAAAAAAATAATTTTTTTATAAGATATATAAATAAAGAATCTCATTCCGATCCAATAAATATTTCTGATTCAAAAGAAATTGATCCTCAAATTTTCAAAGAAGCATTTAAAAAAATATTTCAAGATTCAGGATATGAAGCACACTACAATCAGATGATAAAATAAAAGTCCCGCCGAAAAGTTTTGGTGGCCCCGCACAACAGCAAAGCTGTCTGCGGGATAAACTCTGCCATGTAGGCTGGCAAAAAGGAAATAATTTTAATCTTTGTAATATATTCTAACATATTGTTTGACAGGATTATTTACAGTTGCTAAACTAAAAATGTAAATAATAATTTTTTACAGTTATGAATGAGCTTATAAACATAAAAGTAATTCAAAAGGATTTCAATGGCGAGAAAAAGAGATTTGTTAATGCGAGGGAATTACATCAATGGCTGGGTGTTGGAAAATTCTTTGCAAATTGGATTAAAGACAGGATTGAGAAGTATGGTTTTGTGGAAAATTTGGACTATTTTATAACTATTGCCAATTCTGGCAATAGTTTAAGTGCGCAATCCAAGGGAAAAATTACTGACGCAAAAACAGGAAAAGTTTTAGCAAAAGAGTATATTCTTTCCGTAGATATGGCGAAATTGAAAAAGAATTTAAAAAATTAGGCAGAATGTTGACGCAGAATGAATTTGTAAAAAAGTTTGATGATTTTTCTTCAACAAAAAATTGGTTGGTGTATCAAAAAAGGGCAAGAAGCATTATGGCGACATACGACGAAGAATTGCGGAAGATTAAACATCCGAAATTGATTGATTATAAAAAAGAATTTAGCCAAGAAGATATTAAAAAACTTCTTGGCTAATAATCAAATCTGAAAAAATAACTATGACTACATTTTTAAAAAAACTTCGTCAAGAGCATGATATAAGCCAAGAGTTTTTGGCAAAAAAAATCGGCGTTTCTCGTCCGACTTATGTGCAGATTGAAAATGGAGCGCGAAAAATGCTCGTAGAGGAAGCGCAAAAATTAGCGCAGTTTTTTGGCTTGTCTTTGGAGAATTTTCTTTCAGGTAAAAATACACCGATATTAAAAGTGGAATTGGAAAAATCGAAAAAGCAAGAAAAACAAGAACAAGAAACGCGTGTTTCTGTTCCGCAAGAAAAAGTGGAAAAATTTAAAGAAGTGCTTTTATATATTTTAGAACGCATCGGCGCGCGGCCGAATATCGGCGAAGGGGTGGTATGTAAGCTGATGTATTTTATAGATTTTGATTTTTATGAAAAATTTGAAGAGCAGTTAATCGGCGCAAAATACATAAAAAATCACTTTGGACCGACTCCTGTCGCTTTTACAGAAATCGTCGCACAAATGGAACAAGACGGTGATTTGACACGCGTTACCAAAAAATATTTCCAGCATGACCAAAAAAAATATTTGCCACGCAGATCTGCCGATCTTTCTATTTTTTCAGCTCAAGAAAAAGAATTGATTGATTGGGAAATAGAACGATTTAAAGATTTTAATGCCACAAAAATGCGAGATTATTCTCACAAAGATGTGCCGTGGATTGGCGCTAATGATTTACAACCAATTAACTATGAAGCGGTTTTTTCTCGTACAGATGAATTTTCCGTAAGACAATATGATGATGAATTATGATGAAACGGGAGAATTTAAGCGTGATTTTAAAAAACTGCTAAAAAAATATTCATCATTGGCGGAAGATTTGGAAGTGAATAAGCAATACAGAATTGAACTTTTTCATTGCAAAGAAATAAACAGCGGAAGTATTTTTGAAATTCAAGGTGCTGGCAATACAGATGAGTTGAAATTTTTTAAAGTTAAAAAATTTCAATGTAAAAGTCTCAAGGGTCGCGGAGCAAAAAGTGGTATTCGCGTTGTATATGCCTATTTGCCAACTGATAAAAAAATTGTATTTTTGGAGATTTATTTTAAAGCGGATCAGGAAAATGAGAAAAAAGAAAGGATAGCGGATTTTGTAAATACGAATAAAATTATTTCATAGTCCCGCCGTCCCGCCGAAAAGTTTTGGGGGAGAAGTCCAAGCAGGCGGGCAAAAAGGAAGGGGGTTTGGGGAATGAATTTTTGCTCGACTGTTTCCGTTCCCGTTCCGTTTGAAAAAAGGAAAATGCTAAAATAATTTAATGCAAACCGAATCAAAACAACAAATTCTTGAACACAGGAAAGAGATTGAGCAGGAGATCGTGGAAATGCTAAAAGAAACTGAGAGTGATTTTACTTTGGATCATGTCCGGGATGTTATTTATAACGAAGAAGATAATGATGACATGATGAAAGCCGTTGCCATGTTTGACCGTGGCGGAGATGCTTCGGAATTGAGCAATGTGCTGGAGCTGGTAACCGATGCCTGGAATTACCCCAGTAGCAGAAACTTCGTTTCGCTACGGGGCAGGCTTTCCGCACGAGGTGCTTGGTGGCATCTCCCCGGCCGAGAAGTTACTTGAGTATCAGGAAAAGCAAAACAAGAAATAGTATAAATGTAAAAAATGTGCTAAAATACAATTGTATGAAAAGATTCCTGATCACAACTTTCATTTTCGGATCAATGCTTGCCGCTGGCTCGGTGAATGCCCAAATGATGGGTGCCCGCCTGCCGGACGGGCAGGGATTTTTCAATTCCTCGGCAGATTGGAACGCGGTTGTTGAACACACCCTCCGCGAAGAACAAGAAGGTAAAGAGCTTTGGAATAAACTGCAAGCAAAAGAAGTCGCTTGCGCCGATCTAAACGATGGGCAGTACGGAGTGCTTGGAGAATACTTTATGGGGACTATGGCCGGTGAGTCCCACGCTGCCATGAACGCCATGATGATACAGACGCACGGCGAGGATGGCGAAGAGCAGATTCACATTGTCATGGGTAAACGGCTCTCCGGTTGCAATACTTCG
>MENE01000075.1:0-2086 GCA_001769005.1 Bacteroidetes bacterium GWA2_31_9b
GCCAGTTTTGCATCCGTTGGAGGTGCATTGTGATCTAAAACCACAAGCAACTGATCGGGATCAAAAACCTTATCGCCACCCATTTTTTCGAAGGTTTTTTTTATACTTGCTGTATTATCGTGAGTTAAAACGGTATGTGGTTTAGCAAATACTATACTTCCACATTCAGCATTAAATATTTTTTCAACAAAAGTTTTTTGACTCATATCTTTATACTTTTAAATTTATTTTATCTAAATCTTAAGTTCTCTTCAATTAAATAACAAGAAGTCAGTATTCAGTAATCAGAATTCAGAATTTTAAAAACTTATACTTTAATCTTATTCATATAAGAAACAAGCATTTTACTAATTTCTTCCAACTTTTCTTCAATTTCAGGTGCTAACTTATATCCTAAATCATTTGATAAAACTAAATAATATCTACATTCTTCAAGTGATCCTTGAGCAATATTGTAAAATCTTAATTTATCTTTATCTCCATATCTAGTATATCCCTGCCTTGCCGGCAGGCAGGCTTCTGCAATATTAGCAGGAATTGAAATTGCAGCTCTTCTAAATTGAGATGTTAAACCATAAAGTTCATCTTTTGGAAATGTTAGTGTTATCTTATAAACATCCAAAACAAAATGATGTGCTTTTTGCCAAACAATCAAACTTTTAAAATTACTACTCATCCTTTTTTTCTGTATTCTGACTTCTGTATCCTGAATTCAAATTTTTAAAACATTCCCCCATTCATATAAATATCCATTTGAACCTCAGAGAACGGATCTGCTTTTATTGTTTTATTATTTTTAAGATTTGTTATTTCACCTGTTTCAAAATTTACTCTGATATTATCTTTATCATTTAAACCTAATTCTTCAATTGATTTGTAGGATATAATTGGGAAAGCAGCATTAATTGCATTACGTTCGTAAATTGAACCGAAAGATTCTGCAATTACAGCTTGTATTCCAAGAGAAATAAAACAATCAACAGCTTGCTGACGAGAACTTCCGCTACCAAAATTTTTCTGAACTAAAACAATATCACCCGGTTTAGCTTCTTTAGCAAACTTTTCGTATCCTTTAAGATTATCAAAAGTATACTGCCCCATTTCTTTAATATCAGTAATTGCAAGGTAACGATTATGGAAAATCATATCGGTATCAATATTATCTTCTTTAATATACCAAACCTGACCTTCAATAATTTTTGGTCGGTCGGTTATTTTTTTGTGATCGGTGCTTTTTACAGATTTTGCAGCAACATTTGTTTTTGGAGTAAACAACATAGGTTCATCAGGAATCTCATCAGGATTAGTAATATATCCGGCAACAGAAGAAGCAGCAACAACAGCAGGAGAAGCTAAATAAACTTCACCTTTACCTTGTTTGCCCGGAAAATTTCTGTTTCCTGTACTAATTGTAATTTCTCCCAAGCCATTCTGCCCAACTTGACCAGCAGCACATCCTGCACATCCTGCATTTGATAATAATGCACCTGCATTTTTAAATATCTGTATTAATCCTTCATTTAAAGCCTGATCCCAAATTTCGTTTGTTGCAGGAACGATTTTTAAAACTACACCCGGAGCAACCTGACGGCCATGCAATATTTCAGCAGCAATTCGTAAATCTTCAATTCGTCCATTGGTACAACTTCCTATGAATGCCGAATCAATTTTAGTTTTCATTACCGATTTAACATCAACCGTATCATGAGGTTTTCCAGGACGAGAAACTCGTTGAGTATATTTTGAAATATCAATATCAATTACTTTTTCGTACTGAGCATCAGAATCGGCTTTAACAAGTTCGAGTTTTTTTCCTACTCGAGCTTCGCTGTATTTCATGATTTCTTCGTTAGGAGTAAAAAATAAGGTGATTGCTCCCATTTCTGTACCCATTGATGCTATTGTAATACGCTCATCTAAAGAAAGCTTATCAATTGCTTCGCCATAAAATTCCACTGAATAACCTAATAAATCGTTTGCACCAAACTTACCTAATAAATTAAGAGCTATATCTTTAGCTGAAACATTCTCTGGTTTCTTTCCAATAAAATTTAACTTAATAGATTTTGGAACTTTAAACCAAACA
>MENE01000075.1:2130-2486 GCA_001769005.1 Bacteroidetes bacterium GWA2_31_9b
CATGTACTTTTATGGCATTATCGCGAGCAAAGTTTCTACAAATTTGCTGGTTCACAGCATATTTTTGATCCGATCCGGTTGGATTGCAATCGAAAGTAAAAAATGTACGTGTAGGATCGTTTACTCCTAAACCATTATCAACAATATTTTTTACCACATTTGCTCCGCCAAAATCTCTGGCTCCACGAACATCAATAAAAATATCAATAATATCATTTGGCTTTACACTATCGTGTTTCGAATGATTTGCCAAAATCTTTTCAATTAATGTCATTCCCATGATTAATCTATTTTTAAGTTAAATGTTTTACGTTTATTTTTACTGAACAAAATTAATCTAATTATCTAATCTGTAT
>MENE01000075.1:2528-8655 GCA_001769005.1 Bacteroidetes bacterium GWA2_31_9b
TTCTATTTAACAAAATTACTTAGCGATTCATCAATAGTAACATCGGAGTAGAATTCTTTCCAGCAATTGATGTACCCATTAAGTAAACTTTCTTCGGTAAAATTTTTAGGTTTAAAAACCACATTAGCGGTATTGTATTTGGTCCAGTTGTAGTGAAGAATTCGATTTTCTTTCTGAAACTGATTATATACAGGAGTTTTTGGAAATGGAGTAAGAATATAAAACTCCGCTGTTTTAATATTTGCTTCACGAATAAAATTCATTGATAAATCAAAGACATTATTATCCTGATGATCGAAACCCAAACCAACAGATATATATACTTCAATACCAGCTTGTTGATACCGTTTTACAAAATCAACACCATAATCATAAAATTGCTTACCACTTTTTTGAAAAGCTCTAATTGAATAAGGATCGCAGCCTGTAACTAAGTACAAATTAATTACACCGGCATCTGTTAATAGTTTTAAAAATTCAGGATCGTAGCTTGTATTAAGAGATCCCGACATAAATATTCTTGGTTTAACCGGAAGTTGTGAAAACGCAGTAAAAAGTTTCGTACGGTAATCGCGGCATTCGCGATGTGGCAAGAACAATGTATCATCAATTAAATAATAATCACCTGAAATTGGTGTAACATTCATTTCTTCAATAACGCGCTCGATGGATTTAAATCTGAATTTTCGTCCAAATTCGGTAGGAATAATACAGTTTTCGCAAAAAAAATCGCAGCCACGCATGGTTTGAATCAGTTTGGCTTCCCAATCATATTTATCTCTTCCGGTAAAAATGCTTCTTTCAGGAAAAGGAATTAAATTGAGATTTGAAATTTCTTTCTGGTATATTTTTTTAAGATTTCCATTTTGAAAATCAGTTAAAATATCATTCCAAACAGCTTCGACCTCACCAATGCAAATTGCATCGAAATAAAGTGATGCTTCTTCTGGCATTACAGATGGATGCATTCCTCCACCAATTACTATTTTGCCTTTAGATTTGAATTTTTTAGCTATTTCATAAGCATAGTTTGCCTGGGGAGTAAAAAAACTTACTGCAATAATATCACCATTGTCGTTGTAATCAACTTCCTCAATATTTTCGTCGTATAGTTTTATTGTATGATTTCCTTTTGATAATGCGGTCATTATGGGAATACCCAATGCAGGAGGCATGCTAAAATCACCTAAATGTTTTTTGGCTCCATCCGACCGTGTAAGTTCTAATCGTGATTCAAGCAATTTCTCAAACCGAGGATATATAAAGGTAATATTCATTCGTGTTTATGCGATTTTTATTGTTAAAAAATAGTTTTTAAAACTAATGTTTTCAGTTGAATATTGCGATATTAAAATTAGAAATCTAAAACTGTCTGCAAAAATACTTTTTTACTCTTATCTTTCTAAATTACATTTGTGAGCTAATATCTGAATATGTCACAATCTTTACAATCAAATATCATAAAGCTATATATCATAAAAATTGCAAAATGGTTTATGCTTTTTATGCCTATTGTGGTTTTATTTTATGAAGAAAACGGGCTTGAACTGCGACATGTGTTTATACTACAAGCTATATATTCTGTTTCTATTGTAGCTTTAGAAATTCCTTCAGGTTATTTGGCCGATGCTTGGGGACGAAAATACACTTTAGTTTTAGGTTCGATATTGGGTTTTTTCGGATTTTTGACTTATAGTTTTTCAAATGGATTTACAGGTTTTTTAATTGCAGAAATCATTTTAGGAATTGGGCAAAGTTTGATTTCAGGAGCCGATTCTGCATTACTTTACGATTCGCTCCTTGAAACTGGGAAAAAGGATGATTATATTAAATATGAAGGAAGATTGGTTTCATTAGGAAATTTTGCTGAAGCATTTGCAGGAATTTTAGGAGGATTGTTAGCTGCTTTAAGTCTTCGTTATCCTTATTATGCTCAAACATTCGTTTCTGCAATAGCTATTCCTGCATCAATTATGCTCTATGAACCACAAACTCATAAAATACTAATTAAAATGAGTTTTAATCATATTATGCAAATCGTTAAATATTCACTTTACGGTAATAAAGAGCTGATGTGGAATATAATTTTTTCTTCGGTAATTGGAGCTGCTACATTAACTATGGCCTGGTTTGTTCAGCCCTATTTAAAACTTGTTGCATTGCCGCTTTCAATGTTCGGAATAATGTGGACTTTATTAAATCTAACTGTTGGTTTTAGTTCGATGTATGCACATAAAATTGAATTTTATTATAAACAAAAGAAAACAATAATTGGAATTGCTATATTAATACCTTTAGGATTTATTGTTTTAAGCAGTATTAATGCTTTTTGGGGAATTTCAATTTTGTTTTTGTTTTATATAATACGTGGTATAGCAACTCCTGTACTAAAAGACTATATCAATCGTTTATGCGATTCTGATGTAAGAGCAACAGTACTTTCGGTAAGAAACTTTGTAATTCGAATATTCTTTGCTATTATTGGACCTTTAGGAGGTTGGTATTCCGATAAATACACACTACAAGATGCTATCCTTTTATCAGGATTTATTTTCCTTGTTTTAGCAATCTTAACTCTGATGATTTTAATAAAAAATTTAAAATCTGAAAATTAATTATGTATTTGATGCCCCAGCTGCTAAAAAAACCGAAGTAGAGGCAACCAGAACAGCAGTTTGAATTTCTTTTATAGTTTGACTTACAGCTTCGCCAATTTCAATATCTTTTGTTAATTCCTTAATCCGTTTATTTGCAATTTTATGATCCTTTTTATCTATAAATAAAATTCGGGTAAGTTTACAACTATTCATTAAACTAAGTAAAAGAACACTGTTAATATCAGGTTTTTGGTAGTTTAGTACGATATCTTTAAGGCGAACTATAATTTCATCAACTTGATCTGAATTTATTATTGGGTAATTTGTGTACCTGAAAATCCATAAAAATTTATTCTTTTGAACCTTTATTAGTTTTTTATCGCACAATTGAACCAGAATGTCATTTCTTGTAGATCCAGCTTTAGATCCAATTTTATTAACCCAATATTTTGCATTTCTGTATTTCTTTGATTTTAAAATTAAATCTAAAGTATTATTAAGAATTTTATCTCCTGTTTGTTTTTTATTTTTTAGTTTGATTTTTTTATTATCAATTATAATATTCTCATTTTGTGAAAGTTGCAACAATATAGCTCCTGCCAAACCATAATTTACCGATAATGCATCTATTAAAAACTTACCTTTCACTTTATCGAGCGATAAAAGTATAAACTCTTCGTATAGATTTAGTTCCATATCTGATAATTTTGTTTTTATAAATTTATGAAATTGAAACCGGATTTGAAATTGTTTATAAATAAATTAATTTTCTGCAAACGTTTTCAATACGATATTTGGTATTTTTTTCTTTTTTAGCGAATCAATTTGTTATTAAATCCTTGATTATTATGGTGATTTATTAGAAATTTATATATTATTTAGCGTTCCTATAAAAAATGAATCACAATAAAAAAATATGAAACTTTCTGTTAAAGATGTAATGCGATGTGTAGGCTGCCAAAGTTGCATGTTTGCATGTTCGCGAAGAAGTGGAAATGCAGGACTATCGAACACATGTATTGGAATAAAATCGACTGGTGGTATTTCTCGTGGATTTTCAGTTATTGTATGTCGTTCGTGCGAAAATCCACCATGTGCTGCAGTTTGTCCTACAGGTGCACTTGTAGCTAAAGAAGGCGGAGGTGTTCGTTTAAACTCAGCCAAATGTATAGGTTGCGGCTTATGCAAAGATGCATGTATTATTGAAGCCGTATTCTGGAACGAAGAGCAAAACAAACCCGTAATTTGTGTTCAGTGTGGGTATTGTGTTGATTATTGCCCATACGAAGTACTTGAATTAAAAAAAGATGTGAAAGGAGTTACCAATGATAGCGAATGATAGTTTATCGAAAGTTTTATATATCGATTTAACCAGAAAGAAATTTGAAATAAAAGATCGTAGTGATCTATTTGAAAAATATCTTGGAGGAACAGGAGTTGCAACACAATTGTTGCTTGAAGAATGTCCAGAAGGTATAGATCCATTTCATCCTGATGCACCCATTATTTTTGCTGTTGGTCCATTAACAGGAGTTTTTCCATTGGCATCGAAAACATGTGCTATGTTTAAATCACCTCATACCGGAGATTTAGGAGAAAGCCATGCCGGTGGACGAAGTGCTATTGCTATACGAATGGCTGGCTATGGTGCAATTGTTATTAAAGGTGCTAGCGAAATGCCTCTATACTTATCTATTCATGGAGGAAAAGTTATTTTTAAAAACGCAACCACAATTTGGGGTATGAAAGATGGCTCAATTCCTGCCCGGGTTATGCGTCAAAACGAAAAGGGTGAAGGATTACGTGCTATTTTCCGTATTGGAACTGCTGGTGAAAATCTAATTACATACTCAAATGTTACAACAGAAACATACAGGCATTTTGGCAGATTAGGGCTGGGTGCAGTTTTCGGAAGCAAGAAACTAAAAGGAATGGTTATTTTGGGAAAAAAAGCCATTGAGGTGAACGATAAAAAAGGGTATCGTAATTTATATGATAAGATTTACAAAGCAGCTACCGAATCGCCAGTAATGAAGAAATATCATGATGTTGGAACTGCAATAAATATTAAAGCACTCAATTTTATTAAAGCATTACCTGTAAAAAATTTACAATTCAGTTCGTCCGATTCTCTTGAACCTTTAACCGGAGAAGCAATTGCAGAAAAACACTTGGCCCGTAGAGTTGCTTGTGCCCATTGCCCTGTTGCTTGTATTCACCTTGCTTTTTTGCGTGAACCATACGACGACGACCCTTATTTTTATAAAACATCGCCGGTATGTTACGATTTTGAGTTAATCTACTCACTTGGAACAATGGTTGGAATTAATGATCCAACAAATATGCTCAAACTAATTGATATAGTTGAACAGGTTGGTGTTGATGCAATGAGCATGGGTGTTATTCTAGCGTGGATGACAGAAATGTATGAACGCAAAATGATTACTTTGGATGATTTAGATGGCGTTGAAATAAAGTGGGGCGATTCTGATGCATATATTGAACTTGTTAAGAAAATTGTAAAACCATCAACCGATTTTATAAAAGCATGCTCACGAGGTGTTGATTATGCTTCAGGTCAATATGGAGGCCATGAGTTTGCTATGCAATTTGGCAAAAATGAAATGGCTGGTTACCACACAGGACCTTCAGGTTACTTAGGATTTTTACTTGGTGCCCGTCATAGCCACCTTGATAATGGAGGATACTCAATAGATCAGAAAGATTTAGTAAAAATTGATCTAACTCCACAACAGGTAGTTGATAAATTATTCGAAGAAGAAGGCATTCGTCAAATCCTGTCGAGTGTTGCTGTTTGTTTCTTTGCTCGTGGTATATACGATTTAAAAATGGTGAGCGATGCAATTAAACTTTTAGGCTTTGATTTATCAGAAAATCAGTTAACAGAAATTGGGAAACAAATTCACTTAAACAAATATAAATTTAAAATGCGTGAAGGATTCCTATTTGAAAAACTAAATATTCCTGAACGTATTTATGAAACAAAAGATCCTACAGGAAAAATTACAAAGAAATTTATATCTGAAGGGATTGATTATGCTAAAAGTATGATCAATTA
This sequence comes from Bacteroidetes bacterium GWA2_31_9b, assembly GCA_001769005.1. Lineage (GTDB taxonomy): Bacteria > Bacteroidota > Bacteroidia > Bacteroidales > UBA12077 > UBA12077. Next base: position 8,205 of record MENE01000075.1, read on the forward strand.
ACGCAAACCAAATATTTATTTTAAAAACCAGAAAAATTTTCTGGTTTTTTTATTACTTCATATTCACTTCATCCTGGCATTTTACATTTGTTATCAGAAAGTCACATAAGATTTTTAAGTTTAACTAAAATGGAGGATTAAATCATGAAAACTTTATTAACAATTGTTGTAGTACTTGCCATATCCTTTTCTGGATTTGCACAAGAAGTAGTTAAAGAACAAAAACAAGATCAAACAAAAACACAGGTTAAGGAGCAAACACAAACTCAAAACCAGGATCAAGTAAAAACTGAAACTCAGGTTAAAGAACAATCACAAACCAGAGATCAAGTTCGTAAAGAAGATGGAACCGGTGATGGAACTAAAACTCAAACAAGAGATCAGATTCGCAAAGAAGACGGAACAGGTGATGGTACTAAAACTCAAACCAGAGAACAGGTTCGCAAGGAAG
>MENE01000076.1:0-1738 GCA_001769005.1 Bacteroidetes bacterium GWA2_31_9b
AAATCCTAGTTAAAGGAAATACCGTATTTAAAGGATATTACAACAAACCTGAAGAAACAAACGAAGTACTTAAAGATGGTTGGTATTATACCGGAGACGAAGGTTATATTGTAGATGGGAATTACCTTGTTATGACTGATAGAATTAAAGACCTGATGAAAACATCGGGAGGAAAATATGTTTCTCCTCAAAAACTAGAACTCTTGCTATCTCAAAGTAAATATATCGATATGCTTGTTGTTTTAGGCGATAACAAAAAATATGTTACTGCTCTCATTGTTCCTTCATTTCATAGTTTAGAGAAATACGCAAAAGAAATGAGTATTTCTTATGAAAATAATCAACAGCTTATTGATAATCCAATTATTCTAGATTTCTACCAAAAGCAAATCGATGAATGTCAGAAAGAACTTACTTCATACGAAAAAATAGTTAAGTTTTCTCTGCTTCCGGAAACTTTTAGTATCGACAATAAAATGTTAACCAATACATTAAAAATTAAACGCAAAGCTATTTCTGAAAAATATTCAGAACTTATTGAAAAAATGTATAAATAAGGATCAGCAAAAAAACTTACATCTCATAAGTTCTGTCAGTAAACAACTTTTTTATCGAAATGTTGACTTTTTGGCATAAATCCTTCAAAATATAACTTTGGCAAAATAATTGTTAATACATGCACATATATAAATAAATACAATTTAAAAACAGTTTAATTATGGAAATGGAAATTTATTTTGATGGAAATAAAAAAGTAAATACTAAGCTTAATGGTCAGATTATTAAAACAGATCAACCATTACAAGGGGGAGGAGAAGGTTCAGCTCCATCGCCTTTTGATTTATTTTTAGCATCAATTGGTACATGTGCAGGTATTTATGTAAAAGGATTTTGTGATCAGAGAGGCTTATCTTCTGATGGAATAAAATTAATACAACGCATGAATTTCAATCATGAAACACGTTTAATAGATAAAATTGATCTGGAAATTCAGGTTCCAAAAGATTTTCCTGAGAAATATAAAGAAGCAGTTATAAACTCAGCTAATTTATGTACTGTTAAGAAACATCTGCAAAATCCTCCAAAGTTTGAGGTATATACAAAAACAATATAATATAAATTATTGAAACCGTTAGAAAAAACTAACGGTTTTTTTATTCTAATTCAATTATTGAAAAAGGTGCTGCTGTTGGTATTATTCGTTTTAAAACAACTCCCGATTCATTAAACAAATTGGTATATTCTTTTAGAGTTCGTTCTTTACCTCCATTTGTACCTACTAACATTTGTAGGTCAAATAGTTTTGCAAACGAATATCTACCATTATTTGATTCAATTATTGGTTCAAAAATTAAGATCTTCCCATTTGCAAGTAAAATTTGTTTAATTTTTTTAAGTAATTCAATAGACTGAATATCAGTTAAGTTGTGAATAATACTCTTTAATAAGTAAATGTCAGCATTAGGAGGAACTGTTTCGAAAAAATTTCCGCTAATTCTTTGCGCTCTGTTCTCAACTCCATATTTTATAAAAGTTTCTTGTTCATTATTTACAACATGTGGAAGATCAAATAATATTCCTTTGAGATGTTTGTGTTTGTAAAGAATGAGCGATAACAAAACTCCATGTCCTCCACCGATATCAACAATAGTTTTAGCTTTCTTAAAATTATATTCTGATAAAATGGCATAACCCAGCATAATTGATGAGTTTGTCATTGCTTTATTGTATTCGTCGT
>MENE01000076.1:1825-3429 GCA_001769005.1 Bacteroidetes bacterium GWA2_31_9b
CAAGTTCACCGAACATGCCCCAATTATAGCCATTTACCTGATGAGAAATCATGTAATGCATAGATTCATCTTTATCAAGCATTGTTCTAGAGAGATTGTTATTAGCAAAAACCTTGTTTTTCTTTTCAATAAATACACCTTGACTGGCTAACATTCGCATAAGTCGATAAAGCGATTCTTCATGACAATTGCTTAGTATTGCTAATTCTGAAATAGATTTTTTTCCATTTTCTAAATAATCAGAAAGTTTAAGTTTTGCAGCCAATCCTATTGCACGTGAGATGTAAAACCCTTGAGTCATTTCCATTATATTAACACTTGCAGGAGCCAATTTTCTTGAAAATCGAATTAAAAAATAACGAAATTTTTCTACTGTCTTTAGTATTATTGCTGAAGGATATTTGGGAATTTTATAATTATTGTCCATTAAATTACTTGTATTCTTGTAGGAGCTAAAAATAGATAAATATTTTGAATCGAATTTGAAAATAGAATAATGAAATTTGAAAAAAATGCGTCAGTTTTTAAATTATTATTAAAAAACTCCAATTTTCTATCTATTTTTATATGCACTAAATAATTGGATATGCCTTATAAATATTTAACAGAGGTTAGAGGATACGAACTTGATTCATTTGGACACGTAAACAACGCAACCTATCTGAATTATACAGAGCAGGCCCGATGGAATATTTTAAAAGAATCAGGTTTCCTAAACGATTTTATAAATTCAGGCATGTTTTTAGTCGTTGTTGAAACCAATATTCGATATATGAGGGAACTTAAAATGTTCGATAACATTGAAATAATTACTACTTTAAAACAAGAATCTCCTTACTTGATTTTTTATCAGGAAATTTTTAATAAAACTACCAACGAAAAATCGTGTAAAGCGAAAACAAAAACATTGCTAATTAACAAGGAGCGAATAACACAGGATTTACCACCTGAACTTATTGGAATTATTAAATAAAGAATTGAATGACAAAATCAAATATATCAAGTTGGGAGAAAATCGGGAACATTGGTGTAATTACTATTTCAAATGGTAAAGAAAACTATTTAATTGAACCTGAGTTTGTTAACCTTTCAGATTTTCGAAAATGGACAAATGATCCTGAATTAAAAGGATTAATAATAAGAGGATTGGGTCGTAATTTTTCTGCAGGAGCAAGTTATAATGATTTAATTGATTTGGCAAAAGATGCAAATCTCTTTACTCAAAAAATTAAAGCGGGAAAACAAATTCTTGATTTTATCGAAGATCTTGATATTCCGGTAATTGCAGCAATCAATGGTGTTTGTTTTGGTGGTGGACTTGAAATTGCTCTTGCATGTCATATTCGTATTGCAACTGAGAAAGCTCTATTTGCTTTTCCTGAAACCATTCTGGGGCTAATTCCCGGTTTAGGAGGTATTTTTCGAATAAATCAGTTGCTAGAAAAGAATAATATCTATGAATTAATTCTTAATGCCGATATGGTAAATGCTTTAGATGCAAAAGAATTCGGAATAGTTGATTACATATCAGAATCAAAAGATGCTCTTGACTTAGCATTAATAAAAATTAAAAATTTAACTCACGAACGTTCTAAAGATGTTAT
>MENE01000076.1:3495-4589 GCA_001769005.1 Bacteroidetes bacterium GWA2_31_9b
AACTGAATTATTTTGTAAATTAGCATTAAACATTAAAAATCATCAATAAGAATAATAATGTATACAATTTATGAACAAGTAAAACCTGTTGATGAAATTGAATCAATTTTGAAAAATAAACCTGATTATTATTTTACTGAGGAAGAATTGAAATTAGTTGAAAATAAAAATTGGATTAAAAGTTTGGGTGCCAGATATATGATTAAGAAATATATTCTTGATTTATTAAATCTAGATGATAATTATAGTCAGATTTTAATAAAAAATAATTCAGATGGAAAACCAGTAATTGGTTTTCTGGGAATAGTAAAACGTAAAATTGAAGAAAAAGGAATAGTAAACACACAAATATCAATATCGCATTCAAAAAATTTTGTAGCGACATTGGTTATTACAGAATAGTATGTTTAAAATATTAAATTGGAATATTAAAGATGATATTGGCTATTTAGAATTAAATAGTCCACCTTCAAATGCAATGAGTTCGTTGTTTTTTGAAGAATTTTATTGGTGGAGGACAGAAATTGTTGAAAAAGAAAAAGTTAAGGCAATTATCATCTTTGGAAATGGCAGGCATTTTTCGTCGGGAGCAGTTATTGAAGATCTTTTGGGCTTGATTTCCAGAAGTTACAATCAAAGTGGGGATATTAAAAAAGTAAGTGAATTTCTCAATATAAATAGTCAGATTTTTTATTCATTGAAAGATCTTAAAATACCAGTAATTGCAGCTGTAAGAGGTGTGTGTTTAGGTTCAGCATTTGAATTGGCTTTATGTGCAGATTATATTGTTTGTGGTGAAAAATCTGTTTTAGGTTTACCCGAAACCGGTTTTGGATTGATACCTGGATGTACAGGAACATATATATTACCAAGAATAACTAGCAAAGCAATTGCAATGGAAATTATTTTAAGTGGTAATACTTTTTCACCTTTACAAGCATTGGAATGGAAAGTAATTCATAAAATTGTACCTGCTAAAGATACCTTAGAATATGCGATACAAGTTGCTGAAAAATTAAGTGAGAATTTTATAATGGAATTAAAAACAGTTTAATGAGCTTTTTGAGATGAATCAAGATATTAATAAAGAAATA
>MENE01000076.1:4792-6407 GCA_001769005.1 Bacteroidetes bacterium GWA2_31_9b
CGATAATATTACCATGTCGGTTAAAGCAGCCAAGAAAGCTTTAGATTCAGCAGGATTACATGCTTCTGATATTGATTTAATTGTATATGGAAGTGCACATCAGGATCAAATGCCTACAGCATCGGTTCGAATTCAGGAAGCATTAGGAATAGAGCAATGTGGCGAATTATCTATTCATGCAAATTGTACTTCTGCATATAAAGCATTGCTTGTTGCAAGCGATTTTATTCGCTCAGGAAGATATAAAAACGCATTAGTAATTTCATCAAGCATGTCGTCGTCGGAGTTACGTGCAGAATATTATAATCAGGCAATAGTTAAAAAGGAAGAACTTTTTTTACGCTATTTCCTTAGCGATGGGGCAGGAGCATTGGTTTTACAAGCTGCTGATAAAAAATCAGACGGTTTATTTGTTGAACATACCTATATGGAATCTATTGGAGGAAAAAAACCTTCAGCAATGCTAAATCATCGTCCTGCATACTGGATGAATCCAAAACAAGAATATGAACTTGGTTATCACCATTTAAGTCAGATGTTTAACGATCAGCTTCGAACTCATTTTCACGATGAAGATGGTAGTGTTTTTATTAAAGGATTAAAAAGAATGATTGCCAAATATCCATTTAATATAAACGATTTGCGCTTTTTTCAGGTTAATTTTCCATCAAAGCATATATCAGAATTGATTATGGATGAATGTAGTGAACTTAATATTCCACGAAAAAAACTTTATACTAAAATGTCGAGTATGGGATATGCAGGGCCACCAATGGCTTTTATTTCTATTGATCGGATTTTACACGAAGAAAAATTAAAAACTAACGATTTAATTTTGAGTTTTGTCACAGAAGTTAGTAAATTTATGCAAGCAGGATATGTTTTAAGAAGTTATTAGTTTGGCATGATTTATGTTTTTATTCACACTTTATTTTAAAGTTAAGTACTAAAAATTAAACAGATTACTAATAAACAAATTACAACTATGAAAAAAATTTTAACACTTATTTTATTAGCCTTATTTATACAGGCTGGTTTTGCACAAGAAGAACCAAAAGAAGAAATGAAAACTATTATTACCGGAAAACATTTAAAGTTTTCGGGTTGCTTTATTTCTCCTGAATTAAAAGGAACTATAATGAACGATGGTTATGGCTTTTTAATGGGAGGTAGATTGGGCGTTATTTTTAATGATAAATTCTCAATAGGACTAGGTGGATACGGATTAACAACAGAACATTTAGTTGATTTAACAGCATATCCTGAAGTTGATGATATAGCTAAAATTGGTTTTGGTTATGGAGGTTTGGTTTTAGAATATACTCTTTTTGGAAATAAAGCAGTTCACTTCTCTATTCCTGTTCTTATTGGTGGTGGAGGTGTTAATTTATACAAAGATATAGTAATTAATGAAGATGAATTTACCTGGGATGACTTTAATACATACGAAAGTTCAGCTTTCTTTGTTATTGAACCAGGTATTAATCTTGAATTAAATGTTACAAAATTTATGCGTTTTGATTTAGGTGCTTCATATAGAATGGTTCAATTTTCTGAAATGGAATACCTTGATAATAGTGATACTGAATTATCAAATTTTGCAGTTAATGCATCA
>MENE01000076.1:6437-10567 GCA_001769005.1 Bacteroidetes bacterium GWA2_31_9b
TCTTTTAGTAAACTTATTCATATATTAGATTAATATTATTAGAGATCAAAAACCATGAATAAAATTCAACAAGTAGGAATTATTGGAAGCGGAAAAATGGGTTCTGACATTTTTAATTACTTATCTGAATTCAATTTTCAAATATTGTGGTATACACGTAATTCGGAACATAAAGAAGTTCTTCATGATACATTTCGTAAGAAAGTGAACAGGCAATTGAAGCATGGAATAATAAGTAAAGACATATTTGATTTAAGAACCAATTACAGAATTACTGATAATTTAAATGATTTATCAGAATGTGATTTAATTATTGAAACAGTTATTGAAGATCCATTAATTAAAATTGAGATTTTTAAAAAACTGGATCAAATAACAAAACCATCTTGTATATTAACTTCGAACTCATCATCAATACTTCCTTTAATTCTAGGACAGGAATTAAGCAGAAAAAACAGACTGGCGGGAATGCATTTCTTTTATCCTGTTGCATTTAAAAACATTATTGAGCTTATTTATTCTGATTTTACTGATGAAATAACCCGTGACAGTATTCGATTATTTTCTGAAACAATTAAGAAATTCAATATTGAACTTGACGAAAAAAATGCATTCATTTTAAATAGGTTTCTTTTGGAAATACAATTAAAAGCTCTTGAACTGGTCAAAAAATACAATTTAGATTATAACCAGATAGATTCTATCGCAAAACAACTAATTCCTGATTTTGGATTATTTGAAATGATGGATCAGGTTGGACATAATACCATGTATAATGCAATAATGAATTACTCTTTAATGGATTCAAACAGAAAGAAATTTAATACGTTATTACAAGAACTTACTCAAAAGAAAAATAGCGAAAGTACTTTGTTTTGTTATGATAATAATTCAATTAATAAAATACCGGATTCAATACAAACTGAAATATTAAATCAATTAAAAGAAACAATTCATTTAACTTTAGATCAATTTACAAAGGAATTTCAAATCAATATTTTTAGTTTTAAAAAGGCTTTAAATGAGTTTTGTGGAATAAATTTATAAAAAAGATAGTTAATAAGAGATTCATCATAATAAATTCAAAATATATTTATTATTTTTGACCCAAAATCACCTATATTGTAAACGACTGATTATTAAATGGCTAACAAAGTAGTAGTAACTGGTTTTAACATGCTTAACGCATTAGGACTAGATTGGGAAGAAAGTTGGAAAAATATTATTGAAGGTAAAAGCGGAGTAAAACGAATAAGTTTATTTGATTCATCACAAAATCAAACTCAAATTGCTGCTGAACTTCCTTCCGGATTTTCAGAAAAAGCTGAAGAAATAATAAAAAAACGCATTTCGAAACAAATGACACGTGTAACACAAATGTGCTATGTGTGTGCTATTGAAGCTGTTGAAAAACACGGAATAAACTTGGAAACTATTGATAAACGAAAAGTTGGTGTTATACTTGGAGTAGTAAATACAGGCGATTCATCAACAGAACAAGGAACAGACGCAAAGAATTTGATTATTAAACGTATGAATAATGCCATGCCAGCATGGATTGGAATGCGATATAATATTGAAGGACCTAATTTTACAACTTCTTCAGCATGTTCATCATCGGCTTATGCCATTGCTTTAGGTTTTGATATGATAAAAGCCGGACGTGCAAATATGATGATTGTTGGTGGTGCTGACTCTATTTTAAATAAAGAAGAAATCGAAGGATTTAATGAGTTATATGCATTATCTGTTGCTAACGATACACCTGAAAAAGCCAGTTGCCCATTTTCTAAAAACAGAGATGGATTTGTTATTGGCGAAGGTGCCGGAATTATGATTCTTGAATCAGAAGAACATGCAAAAGCACGAGGAGCGAAGATTTATGCCGAAATGGCTGATTATGCTTTTACCAATGAGTCTTATAATATTATGGCTCCAAAGCCAGATGGCGAAGGAATGGCTGATACAATGGAATTAGCATTAAATAATGCAGGAATTACTCCTTCTGATGTTGATTATATTAATGCACATGGTACATCAACCATGTTAAACGATATGTACGAAACAAAGGCGATTAAAAAAGTTTTTGGTGAAAATGCATATAAAATTCCTGTTTCTTCAACCAAATCAATGATTGGCCATACAATTGGTGCTGCAGGAGCAATTGAAAGTATTGTAACTGTTCTTGCAATAAAAGATGGTATTATTCCTCCTACAATAAATCTTGACGAGCCAGATCCTGAATTGGATTTAGATTATGTACCAAACAAATCCCGAAAAAAGAATATTAAGGTTGCTTTAAGCAATTCATTTGCTTTTGGTGGACACAATGCTACACTCGTTTTTAAACAATACGAATAATATCAATTTCTAATTCAAATTACTGTTTTAATATTCAGTATTTTAAATTATTAACATTGTACTTTAATAATTTTTATTCATATTTTATAACTAAGAGTAATGTTCTATTTAATGATTTTTGTATTTGTTTTAGGCTATACTGCAATAGCATTGGAGCATAAAATAAAGATAAATAAAGCTCCTGTAGCTTTATTTTTGGGTGTTTCTCTCTGGGTAATGCTAATGTTTGATTCTCAAAATGTAATAAGCTCCGATATTGGAGGAAGATTTACAAATTTTTTAAAAGAACATTCAGATATTGCGGGATTGCCTCAATGGGAACAATATATTCAGTTTATTGCAGAAAATCAGTTATTAGGTTTCCTGAGTGAGATAGCTGAAATATTGTTTTTTCTTATGGGAGCTATGACTATTGTCGAAATTGTTGACCAACATGGTGGATTTAATATTATAACCAACAGAATTCATACAAGAAAAAAGGTTTATTTATTATGGATTATTGCTATAATAACCTTCTTTATGTCTTCAGTTCTTGATAATTTGACTACTGCTATTGTAATGATAGCTTTACTTCGGAAGTTAATATCTAAAAGACAATATAGGTGGTTATATGCAGGAATAGTAATAATTGCAGCAAATGCTGGTGGTGCCTGGTCCCCAATTGGTGATGTAACTACCATTATGTTATGGATTAACGGAAACGTAACAACAGGAGGTATTGTTCCTACTCTCTTTTTACCTAGTTTAGTTTCAATGATTGTACCTTTAGTAATCCTATCGTTTTATATAAAAGGAAGTTTTCCTGAAATTAAAAAAGGTGAATTAGCAAATCCAAATTTAGTAGCAATAGCCACACAACGCGAAAGATATATAATTTTAATCCTTGGTATTGGTTCTTTGTTATTTGTTCCAATATTTAAGGTATTTACGCATTTACCTCCGTTTTTAGGAATGTTATTTGGTTTATCTGTATTATGGATTTTTACTGAAATTATGTATCGTAGAAAACATGATTTAGATGAAAATGAAAAAATGACTGTTGCAAGAGTATTAAAAAATGTTGATGTTCCCACAATTTTATTTTTTCTTGGAATCTTGAGTGCGGTTGATGCTTTACAAACTGCTGGCCATTTAACTTTAGTTTCAGATTGGCTCGACAGATCTTTCTCAAGTGTTTATCCTCCCAACATATTAATCGGACTATTATCATCAGTTGTTGATAACGTACCACTTGTAGCAGGAGCGATGGGTATGCATGAAGTTGTATCGCCTGAAATGCTTGCTAATGCTGCTAACCCAGCAGTTCTAGCAAATTATGTTACTGATGGTAAGTTTTGGACATTACTTGCATACTGTGCAGGAACAGGTGGAAGTATATTAATTATTGGTTCTGCTGCTGGAGTTGCAGTAATGGGATTAGAAAAGATTGATTTTATATGGTTTTTAAAACGTATTAGCTTATTTGCTTTAATCGGGTATTTTGCCGGAATATTAACGTTTTATTTGATGATTGGATAATTAATTAAAAAACCCTTGTAAATGATTTGCAAGGGTTTTTAGTTTTTATTTAGTTTTTACGTTTATCAATAAACACTATTGGTTTACGCTTAATCTCGTTAAATTTAATTTTATTGATTTGCTCATTGGTTTCGAAGCTAATGGTTGGAGCCACTCTCAGTTTTGCCCTGAAATGGTCTTTAATTAATTTTTCAAAATCAGCGGGTCTATTATATCCATTAGTAGCAATACGGATTAGAATATCGTCAGTA
>MENE01000077.1:0-6048 GCA_001769005.1 Bacteroidetes bacterium GWA2_31_9b
CCATTCTGTAAACTCTGTATTTCCTGTGTATAATTCTTTAGATTTTAAAGGTAATGAATTTATCCAGATGGTATAACCACCCGGGAAGTTTGATTTTACAAACTCTTTGGTTGATTTTATTCCTGTTCCTTTAACTTGCATATAATATTTTTTTAATAAATATTACCAAAACTTAATTTTACCTGCTGCATAAAAACACATACGAAGTAATAAAAATCCATGACTAAAACGAGAAATATTGGTATCGCCGTATTTTCGTTCTCTATATCGGATAGGCAAATCAATTATCTTCAGATTTAATTTATATGCTCCAAAAAGTAAATCAAAATCGCCAAATGGGTCGAAATCTCCAAAGAACTTTCTGTTGTTTTGTAAGCGTATATAATCTTCCCGAAACATCACTTTTGTACCACATAAAGTATCCTTTATAGGTTGTTCAAGAAGCCAGCTAAAAATCGAACTGAAAAATTTATTTCCCATGGTATTCAGAATTCGCATAGCCTCTTTTTCCATAGGATATACCAAACGTGAACCATTAATGAATTCGCCCTTTCCTGATGCAATTGCATTATAGAATTTTGGTAAATCTTCGGGAGCAACAGTAAGATCTGCATCTAATATCATTAATATATCACCTGTTGCAATAGAATATCCTTTACGTACGGCGTCACCTTTGCCCTTTCCTTCTTGCTGAATAATTTTTATATCGTGTGTATCTTTATATTTCTGTTGAATTTCCTGGATTTTTTCCCAGGTATTATCAGTAGAATTTCCTTCAACAAAAATAATCTCAATATGTTTTCCAAATTGTGGGAGTTGAAGAATTGCGTTTTCAATATTTCCACTTTCGTTTCGGGCAGGTATCACTACGCTTGTAGAGAACTCTTTTTTGGTATTATTGTTAAGATGAAAAACCGGACGGGCATTAATAAATTTATTTACACATAGCAAGTTAAAAAAAGGAAGTCGAGCAATGTATTTATTAAAAATGAACGATATCAATGGAATATTGACTGGTAAAATCATACTTCTTGTAGTTCTGAATGCTTCAAAACCACTTAAATACAATACATTTTCAATATCACGTTTCGACAACCAACTTTGTTTTGGACTCTTTTTCTTGATACCAACTGTTTCTCCTAAACGAAGAATCGGTTCCCAAAGAAAATTGTAATATGAAACAAGAATCCGTGTATTTGGATGACAAACCTTTTTTAACGATTCAAAAACTTCAATCAGGTTATCTACATATCCAACAACACCAGATAATACGATAACATCAAATTTTTCATTAAGCTCTATAATTTCTGCATCAGAAATAATAAATTCCAATTCAGGATATCTTTCTTTTGCAACCTGAATCATCTTTTCACTAAAATCGATACCTACTTTTCGTTTTCCATTAAGCTTATTTAATAAATTTCCACACCCGCAACCAATTTCCAAAATAGAATCGTCAGGATTTAAATAGAAATTAAAATATTTAGAAATATCATTATAGTAATAACTGTATCTCCCCTGATATTTAAAATATGAGTCTGCTATATTATTGAAGTAATTCTTTATGGTTTCTTTTCTATTCATTTTTGGATTTGTTTTTTTCTATCTCTATTGTTGCAAACATTGCAAATTTTTTCATTAAAAATGATGGTAGATTATCAATACAATTCAACAATGAATCAAATATTTCAGGCAACATTTGTTTTCTTGAAAATCCACCACTAAACAAGTACATAAATGGAGTATGTAGATCCATATTTTTCAAAGTAAAATTTGAGAACTTCATGTTAAATTTTTTCTGATCTCTACTAAAAACAATCCAGGGTAGTGCCATATTTGATCCCGATAATGGTCCGCTTGAAGGAAAAGTCCAATCAATTTTTGGATCGAATAATTCATGATGAAACTTAGTATAAATAAATCGAGAGAAAATAGTATTCCAGGGTTCAATCATAACAATTTTTCCATTTTCTTTTAGAACCCTTTCTGATTCGCGAAAGAATTCTTCAACATCAGAGAAATGGTGAAATGCGTCAATCATAAAAATTGCTGAAATTGAATTATCTTCAAAAGGCATATTCGTAGCAGAAAACACCATATCAATATTCGGAATAGTATTTATATCAGAAGTAATTACTGAAGGAATAATTTCTTTTAAAAACCCTCCACCTGAGCCCAACTCAACAAATTTTCCATCAGGAAATTCATCTGCTACATTTTTAAATTCAAAGTACCATTTTTTATATAAACGGTTAAGAAATTCTTTGTTTTTTAAAATTCGTCCATGTTCAACCGAACGTAATGGATCGTCCAAACTATATTGAAATGTGTATTTTCTCACAAGGATTTTTATAATTTCTTAATATATTATTTCAAATAAATAAGCAGATTCGTCAACACCAATAGTATGTACAAGTTTTATCTTCTGGGGATATTTCTGCGATAAATAATACAAATATCTTTGTTCTGTATTTATTGTATGTTCTGTTTTTTGTTTTGGATTCCGGCGTAAACTTCCCATTATGAAATAATGTACTTTATTGGTTTTTAAGATATTTAATAAAGTATCCGGATCTGTTGATGGTATTCTATAAACTCCATAGAAATTTCTTTTTCCATATATAAATGATATACTTGGTTTTCTACAAGCAATATTTACTGAATCAGGAACATTTTCGGCAGCCCATTCGCTCATCTTTATATAATTAATCCAATCAGGAGTCATTCCATAAAATTTATTCCCCGATAAAGAATTCATTAACAGGTCATCATTCTCTTTAACTTTCTTTAAAGTAACTTTTAGATTTGTTAAGAAAATTATTAGAATGAGTAAGGGTAATATTATCTGAAGAGTTTTAAACATTTTTTGTTTTGCCAAAAAATACAATCCTGAAAAAATAAATATCAGAATAAGTGGTAAATAAACTAAAATCAGGCGTTCCTGATCCCAACGTGTTTGCAAAGTAATAAATGTAGCGCCACACATTGTTATTAAATAAATGCCAGTAAATGCCAGATATTTGTTTTTTCGAAAAGTAACAATAAAAGAAACTAAGAATAAGACATAAGTAGAAATAGTAATAAATGCTGAAGTTTTTACGATATCAGATTTAAGACCTAAAAAATTATATAAATGCTTTGATAAATAAAGATTTGAATTACCCCAAAATCGATTAATGTATCCTTTAAAATTTTCTAATCCTTTTGATGCATCATAAGGGTCAACTTGTAATAATGTACTTAATTGGCTATTGAATTGAGCTGCTTGCTCACCAAAAAATGAACGTTTAATAATTTCAAGAATTAAATAAAAACCAATAAAGCTAACCAATGTAATAATTGCACCTTTCCAGTTCTTATATACAAGTAAGAAAATAAGTACTACAATTAAAACACTAAATCCAATGGTTTTAGTAATTCCTATTAGAAAAACTAATAATCCGAGAATAATGTAATTTTTAATTGAGATATTTTCATTCTGATCCAAAATATAACGGAAGAAAAAATAGAAGAACAACGCCTGAAGCATTAAGAAAAATGCTTCGTTATATGTTTGGCTAGCGTAATATAATAAAGCTGCATTACAAGCAATAATTAATAATGTAGATGTTGATATAAACGAGGGGATTCTATTATTAAATGCTTTATAAAAAAAATACAAATGAATTAAAATAAAAATTATGGATAGAAATTTTAAAACAAACACATTTATTCCAAAAATCCATACAAAAAAACTCAATACAAGAGGGTACAAAGGACCTTGGAATGATGGAAATTTCAATTCTTTAATAAATTCAAATGCACGAAGTATGTATGCAGAATCGTCACCTCCCTCGCTTACACGAACATTGAATAGTAAAAAAGATAGAAGTAAAGATGCAACTAATGAAATCCACAATAAAATTTTACTTTTCGATTGAAAAAAATTATCAAGCCTATCTAATAAATCCTTTTTTTCTTTAGTGCTCTTTTCTTTTTTATCTAAATGGGTGATTTGTGGATTTTTATTCTTTTTATTCATATATGATTTCTTTGATTATGAAATATTTCGGTTTAAAAAATCAGAATACGCAAGTTTTATTCCTTCCTTTAGTTCTGTTTTGTATTTCCAGCCTAATGAATTTAGTTTAGATACATCAAGAAGTTTGCGAGGTGTTCCATCGGGCATTGATGCATTAAACTTTAACTCACCTTTATATTGTATGCTATCTTTAATAAGCAATGCTAAATCTTTAATCGTAATTTCTTTACCTGAACCAATATTAACAAATCCTTTATCGTTATAGTTTTGCATTAAAAAGTAGCAAGCATCGGCTAAATCATCAACATACAAAAACTCACGAAGTGGTGTTCCTGATCCCCATATTTCAACTTGAGGAAGATTATTTAATTTTGCTTCGTGAAACTTACGTATCAAAGCAGGTAAAACATGTGAGTTTTTTAAATCGTAATTATCGTTAGGTCCGTATAAATTTGTAGGCATTACCGAAATAAAATTATCTCCATATTGGTCGCGGTACGATTCGCATAATTTAATACCTGCTATCTTAGCAATTGCATAAGGTTCGTTTGTAGATTCTAAAAAACCTGAAAGTAAATACTCCTCTTTTAATGGTTGTGGTGCCATTTTTGGGTAAATACATGAAGAACCTAAAAATAAAAGTTTTTTCACTCCATTTTGATGAGCTGCATGAATTATATTGGCTTCAATCATTAAATTCTGAAATAAAAACTCTGCTCTATAAGTATTATTAGCATGAATACCTCCAACTTTTGCAGCAGCAAGAATTACATATTCAGGTTTTTCATTTTCGAAAAATTGAAAAACCGAATGTTGATTTGTTAAATCAAGCTCGGAGAAATCTCTAAAAACAATATTTGTAAATCCTTCAATCTTAAGCTTTCGATGAATAGCAGAACCAACCATTCCATTATGGCCGGCAATATATATTTTTGAGTTTTTCTCCATTGGGAAAAATTATTTTCGAGTAAGTTTTTCTATTCGGGCTATTTCCATATCGGAATCGACCATTTCATTGATAAGCATTTCCAGATTATATTTTGGTACCCAATTAAGAATTTTCTTAGCTTTTACAGGATTTCCAATTAATAAATCAACTTCTGTAGGCCTGAAATATGCTGGGTCAATTTCTATTACTACATCACCAATGTTTATAGCCGGCTTATCTATTCCGTAATTATTCAATACTTTGGAATCTATTGATTTAACTATTCCTTTTTCATCAATTCCATTTCCCGAAAATTCAATTTCGATTCCCAGTTTCATAAATGTTTTAGAACAAAAGTCACGAATAGAATGAGTATGTCCGGTAGCAATTACAAAATCATCAGGATTATCAAGCTGAAGCATTTTCCACATAGCTTCTACATAATCTTTTGCATGACCCCAGTCTCTTTTTGCATCTAGGTTTCCTAAAAATACTTTTTTTTGCAAGCCATAAACCATAAGGGTTGCTGCTCTAGTAATTTTGCGAGTAACAAAGGTTTCACCTCTGCGTGGCGATTCATGATTAAATAATATTCCATTTGCTGCAAACATATTATAAGCTTCGCGATAATTCACTATAGTCCAATATGCAAATAACTTTGCAACACCGTATGGTGAACGTGGATAAAATGGAGTTTTTTCTGTTTGCGGTATTTCCTGAACTAAACCAAAAAGTTCAGAAGTAGATGCCTGGTAAATTTTTGTTTTTTGTGTTAATCCTAATAACCGAACAGCTTCAAGTATTCTTAGAGTACCTATTCCATCAGCGTTTGCTGCATATTCAGGCATATCAAAGCTAACTTTAACATGCGACATTGCACCTAGATTATATATTTCATCAGGTTGTACTTCCTGTATAATCCGAATAATGTTCGACGAATCGGTTAAATCGCCATAATGTAAGTGAAAATTCAAATGTATCTCATGCGGATCCTGATAAATATGATCAATTCGCTGTGTGTTAAAAAGTGAACTTTTACGTTTTATTCCGTGTACCTGATATCCTTTTTCCAAAAGAAATTCGGCAAGATACGAACCAT
>MENE01000077.1:6234-7803 GCA_001769005.1 Bacteroidetes bacterium GWA2_31_9b
GCTAAACTCTCGTCGAACATATTTTTCTTTTTCTTCCAGATTTCTTACTTCTTTTTCAGAAGAAATTGTTAAAACGTTGTTGTGCAAATCGACTTTAAAATCTTCTTTTGCCAAACCGGGAGCAGCAACATCAATCTTAAATTCTTCTGCATTTTCAATTACATTCACTTCAGGAATGCTTTTATTAGCTGAAGAATCAAAGATATCAGCCAGGAAATCTTTACCAAAGAAATCGTCTTCGAAAGCAGGTAAAAAACGCTTATTTCTTAACATTGGGATCATAGCTTTGTCCTCCATATTTTAGTTAAACAATCAAAATTCAAAATCAATTTTTCAAAAAAAATACCATCGTTAACTTTCATGTCAATATGTCTTAAGCAGATAACACTAATGGGTCATTTTGACATACGCATAAGCATTTAAAAGACAAAACAATTTTTATATTTTGATATCTTATTTCTTATTTCTATTTTTAAAGTGTAACAATTATTGATTCCAATATCTGATGAAAAAGTTAAAATCAACATTATATACTATAACCCTTCTGCTTTTTTCTTTGACTCTATTATCTCAAACCCGTATAGATACTCTAGAAAAAAAATTAAAAACTGCTGAAGGGAAAGAAAAAATTAATATTTTGATTAATTTAAGTGAGCAGTTTTTATCAGATGAATTTTATAATAATGAAAAATGCCTTGACCTTTCAAATCAAGCACTTGATCTTTCTAGAAAACTAGAAAATAAGAATAATGAAGCTATTGCATTAAAATATATCGGTTTTGCTTATTATTATCAACAAAAATATGATACAAGTATTATTATTTTTAACAATGTATTGAAAATACTTGAAAATTTCGAAGATATTCAAGTAAAAGATCAAGTATATAACGTTATTGGTGCTTGTTATTATTACAAAGGAGATTTCAATAGAACTCTTGAATTTTGGAAAAAAAGACTTGAACTAAGCAAACAAATTGGAAATAACGCTAATACTGCTGAAAGTTATATGAATCTTGGTGTTATCTATAAAAATATGGATGAATATGATCAGGCAATTTCTTATTATCAGGAAGCATATAAAATAAGAGAAGAACGAAAAGATTCAACTGAAATGGCTAATGTGCTAAATAATATTGGCAATATTTATTTCCAATTCAGGGGCAATTATACGAAAGCGTTAGAAAATTATTTAAAAGCTATTGAAATATATAAGAAAAAAGGAGATAAAGAAAACGAAGCAATTTTTTTAAACAATATTGGTCTTATATACGACAAACAAGATCAAAATCAAATGGCCTTAAATAATTTTAACCAGGCACTTACTATTTTTAAAAGTTTAAAAAATAAAGACGATAAAATTGCAGAAACACAAAATTACCTTGGAGTTTTAAATGCAGAATTAGGCAACTTTCAAATGGCCTATGAATACTTAAATAATAGTTATATATATTATATTGGTATAGGTGCTAAGCCCAGAGTTGCTGAAACATTGAAAGATTTAGGAGATGTTTACACTTCTTGGAAAAGATATAACGATGCATTAAAAACATACAACCAAAGTTTTGAGAT
>MENE01000078.1:0-5402 GCA_001769005.1 Bacteroidetes bacterium GWA2_31_9b
ATCATCCTAAACATTGGGAAGTAGTATTAAAAAGATTTCCAAAATTAAAACTAAACCTGGGGCATTTCGGAGGAATAGATCATTGGTTAAATCTTGAGAAAACAGGTCACGATGAATGTATTGAAACCATAAACCGACTTATGGCATATGAAAATGTTTATGCAGATTTATCGTATAGTTTTATAGATACTAAATTTTATAATGTCTTTTTTAAAAACTTTGATTTGAATATTACTATTCAGAATAAAACTTTGTTTGGTACCGATTACTGGATGTCAATATCAGCGGGTGATTTTAAACAAAACCAAGCAGAGTTTATTCAACTTTGTGGGTTACGAAAGGATAAGATTTTTAGAGAAAATCCTATGAATTTCTTGTTTAACAGCTGAAAAATAAGGTCGTTTGATATTCATAACCAAACGACCTGATGCTTTAATTAGAATTCAATTTTATATCTCACAACTACATTTTACTATACTTAAATTGCTATTGTAATCCTTATATGGGATAATAAAATCGGGCATAGGACTATAGTTTTCGGGAATTGGTAATCCCATTTTTTTCTCAACAACAACCAATTCAAAAGGTTCTTTATTTTTACTATTAAGCCAAAGCTTAACTCCATTGTTGTACAATCCAAAATAATAAATGCAGTAATAATTCTTTTTTTCGAGTATATAAAAATCGTTATTTTTAATTGATTTACCATTAATTTTTATTTCTGACAGCTGTGCATTTTTATGGATATAAATCTCAAAATAATCGGCGTTTCTGGTTGACTCAATCTGCAATTCAACTATTCTGTTTTCTGCTTCAATAGTATCGTGTAAAACTTGGAATGTAGGTATTGTAAATTCTAATACAGGCGCTTGGTTAATTCGTTTTGGTTTTACAGATAATGGGAATATCTCAGTTAACAATCCTGTATCGGAATGTGTAAAAAATTGGTTATTCCATTCGTCGGTTTGCAGGTTTTCAGAAACCCAGAATGCTTGGTTTTCATCAGCATTCAAGCAATACATTACATTGCTTTGTAAAGGTTGTTTCTTTGAGTAGTTTGATGAAAAATGACCGGCTAAAATAAATACAATAAATAGCAAGAAAGCTATTACCGGGAGAAACCATCTTTTTATTTCAGCTAACACATTTATAAACACAAGTAAAAAGCTTAGCAGAATAACTAAAAGTGCAATGCCTGCAAATATGAGTTTTAATCCGAAAATAACATAAAACAACTTAATTAAAGGAACATACAAGAAAATAATAGGAATAAGCAATATAAAGTAAAATATCAGATAAGGTTTTCCTGTATGTTTTAATGTTAAATTAAAAAGATAACAAATAACATTGGCAAGCAGAATAAAAAGTAGAGGAATAATTAAAATGTACGATCCGGTAGGGAAATATATTTGCAAAGGGAACATTGCACCAAAAACTACTATAACAATACCTGCGAATAAATTCTCTATTCCAATTTTGTTGCTTAATAGAACGTAAACAAATGAAAAAATAGCAATAGCCAATGCTGTAAACGCAACGAAATAATGTTTTATATTGTAAAAATTCCAGTAATGAAACAGCGTATAATGAGGATATGAATTAATAATTGCTTTTTGAAGCAACCATAATCCAGCTAATGTTAGTGCAAATGCAAAAACAAAAATAAATATGCTGAGTACTGTTTTTAAAATGGAGATCCTTCTTTTTTGTAAACCAAGAAAAATATAAAAAACAAACAGAAGCGATATCAAAACAATTAGAACAATGTTCAGTGATGCAGGATACAATATCATTTTAAAACCTACAATATTAAAGAATACAGCATCTTTCGATTTTGTTTGATTTAAATCGATGTTTCCAAAGTGTTTTGCAACTCCCATAATATAACTACCTTGATGCTGAAGGCTTGCTAAACTCAAATTCTCGGGAGAATCGGTCATGCTGTGGTAATTAACATAACCATCGGTAAATGCAGTATTAAAGCCCGAGAGCCCTTCGTTTTTAAAAAGAGTAAAATCGGTATCGTTGGGCAAAATTTTATAAACTTCGTAAGCTATTGATTGAGCAATAGGATAAGGAACAGCTTTAATATATTCGCGCATAATCCAACCATTCTCCGGACTTACTTCGAATGTAATACTTGGACCTTTAGTTCCTCTAGCCTCAAGATTCAGAACAATTCCTATCTGATATTTTAAATGATGTTCATCAATAAAAGCTTTTGCTCCAAGTAATCCTACTTCTTCGGCATCGGTAAAAAGGAAAATGATATCGTTTTGTAATTGCTCATTTTGCTTTAAGGTGCTAGCAGCTTCTAGCATTGCAGCAACAGCAGACCCATCGTCAGCAGCACCTTTTGCACTGGGCTGTGAGTCGTAATGACCAACAATTAGTACCGATTTATTTTTGCCTTTACCTTTTATTGTTCCAATAATATTTTGAACATATCCTGCTCGAGCCACTCCTCTGAATTCATTAATAGCAGTTGTTGTCTGTACTTCCGTTTGCAATCCAATATTTTGTAATTCATGGATTATGTAGTTTTTTACCGATTCGTGCTCTTCAGTACCAATCATATGTGGCTTTTGAGCAATATTTTTTACATGCTCAAATGCCCTTTCGGCCGAAAATTCATTTTCGTTGGTGCTAATAGGTAGCGGTTTAGGTGCTCTTAAAAGAATTGACGAAAGTATTATTATAAGAACAATGCTTGATATAAATAAGAGATTGGATGATGAGTGCTTTTTCATTTTTAATTCGGAATTTGTACCTTCACAAAATACAAAAATGTTATGTATAAACCATGTCAATAGAAAACTTTAAATTTTAATACTATGATAAAAGTAATTAACTCACCCTCAATAATAAAAGCAGCAGGAACAAAGGGTAAAATAATTGAAGAATATTTTGGAAGAGTAAACAGTAAAACTTCGGAAACAAGTATTGCCAAAATGACTAGTCCTTTTGGTTGGGAAGAACCCGGTCAATGTCCCGAATTTGATGAGTATACCGTAGTTTTAAAAGGTACATTGAAAGTGAAAACGAAAAAAGAAGAATTTCTTGTTAAAGCAGGGCAGTGGATATTAACTGAAAAAAACGTGTGGGTACAATACAGCACACCTTTCGAAGGTGGTGCTGAATATATTGCTGTTTGTTTACCCGCTTTTTCACTTGAAATGGTTCATAGAGATAGAGAGTAATTAAGGCCTTCCGCCTTTGGCAGATTATGAATTATAAACCAATATATTAACAACTTAAAATAGAATAAATAAGATGTATATGGTTATTTATTAATTATTTAGAATACGGAATATCCTAAGACCATTCATTGATAAACTGATTATTTTTTGTGGAGAAGATTAATCATTAATAATTTAATAACATTAAAAAAATAACAAACTAAACTATAAATTATTTCTTTGTGTTGCTTATGTTTTACAACTGTCATCATAAATAAAAATATTTAAATCCAAAGAATAATTTATAATGTTCAAATCAATAAAGGCTAAAATTCTTCTGTTATCTTTAAGCCTCACTTTCTTCAGCATTGTTATATTCTTTTTTAGTGTTTACTTCGATTATACAAAAGAAAAACTCAATGATTATTCAAGTGAGTTATCTAATTTAGAAAGCTTGTTTCTAAAAGATGCTAAAACAATTAAAGACTTTATTATTTATGATCTTAATGACCCAATATTTTCTTACACAAGAAATAGTATTCATTACGAAGAACATAAAATTTACCTATCATCAGCAGAAAAAAAACTAAAATCATTAATTGTTTCTGAAAAGTTGGAGAATGATACTATCAAATACATTTATTCTCGTTATTACATTTTAATAAATGATATTGATACCTTGTTCAACCTAGGGTGCAAAAATGGTATTAAAAGAAAATACATTAAAACCGAAACCAATCAATTGGCAGAGTTATTAAAACAAAAAAGAATTCTTAAACCATCTGCAATAGTTGATTTTTATAATCAGGAGAATGACTTTCAGACCTCCAAAGATAAGGTCTCTTATATCAGGCTTAAAGAACAGGTAAGTTTTATTAAAAATTCAATTTTAGATAATCAGAAAATAGTAGGAGAAGAAAAAAAAATCATTTTAAAAAGAATAAAAGAATATGATGATGATATTGATGATTTGCATAATATGGATTTGCTAATTGGTGTTGATCTAAACGAAGGATTAAAAGGGCAAATAGATAAAACACTTCTTGAAATTATTGAATTAATATCAAAATCAACTGAAAGGATGTCGTTAGTTAAGAAAGAGCTAATATTTATTTTTAGAATATCATTTATTCTAATCTCAATTCTTCTTATTATTTCAGCATTGATTATTAGTTTTCGGTTCTCAAAAAGAAATACTGAAAGACTATCGGAACTATCGGATCATATAACAAAATTCATAAAGAGTAAATATACATTTAGAGATTCTTTAAAAACAAATTATATAAATGACGAAATAGGTAAATTAATTAAAAGTTTCCAGATTTTACAGAGTAATTTAATTGATCATATTAATAATCTTGAAAATATTGTTTACAAAAGAACTTTGAAAGTTGAAAAACAGAAGAACTTTATAGCCAAACAAAAAGAAGAGATATTAGTAAAACATGATGAATTATTAATAAAAAAACAGATTGTTGAACGTCAAAATGAAAATATTTTATATAGCATTAATTATGCAAAAAGGATACAAGAAGCTTTGCTTGATGATTTAAATAACTTAAATAATTATTTTAAATCGAGTTTTATATTTTATCAGCCAAAGGATATTGTAAGTGGTGATTTTTATTGGATAAAACATATTAATACCGGAAAAACAAAACTGACTTACTTTGCTGCAGCCGATTGTACTGGGCATGGAGTGCCTGGGGCTTTCATGAGTTTATTAGGCATCTCTTTTTTAAATGAAATTTTAATACAAAACAAAGTCATTTCACCATCAAAAATACTAGATACTTTACGTGAAAAATTTATTATGAATTTTTCGGTTAGTAATGGAAATGGCAAAGGAATTTCAGACGGCTTAGATATTGCACTATGTGTTTTTGACCATAAAACACATATATTGCAGTTTGCAGGTGCTAACAGGCCATTGTTTCTTGTTAGGGACAACCTGTTATTAGAATATAAACCCGATATTATGCCTATTGGCGAATATTACAAAGAATATAAATCTTTTACTAATAACGAAATTAATGTAATTCCAAACGATAAGATTTACATTTTTACCGATGGTTATACTGATCAATTTAATGAAGAAAATCTAAAAAAATACACACGAAAGAAACTAAAAGAAATGCTTCTCAGTAATAGTTCTGATCCAATCGAGAAACAAGCCGATTTAATTAAATCCGAATTTTTAAAATGGAAGGGAACCATTCAGCA
>MENE01000078.1:5430-5840 GCA_001769005.1 Bacteroidetes bacterium GWA2_31_9b
CAACTTAACTAACAATAACTACATACGAATACCAATAACCAGTATGTCGTCAATCTGGTATTCATTTCCTTTCCACTGGTTAAAAGTTTGTTCAACTATTTGGGCTTGTTCAATCATTGGTTTAGTTGAAATTTCTTCGAACATTTTTTTCATACCCGAAGTCTTGAATTTTGAGATTACAGGACCACCAAACTGGTCCGCATATCCATCGGAAAATATGTAAATAACATCTCCTTTTAAAATTTCAATCGTATAATTGGTAAACGATTCTTTCTCTACATGATAAATACCAATTGGCATTCGGTCAGCTTTGTATTCATCTATTTTACCATTTCGTAACAGATACAACGGATTATATGCACCTGAATATTCGAGTATGTTTTTATTTTTATGCAAAATACATAATGCCA
>MENE01000078.1:5848-6053 GCA_001769005.1 Bacteroidetes bacterium GWA2_31_9b
TTGCAGGTAGATTATTTGTTTTATGAGCAATTATTTCGTTTAATGATGAAATTCCTAACATACTCATAAATGCACCGGGAACTCCATGTCCGGTACAATCTGCTACTACAAAGTAAACCTTTTTGTCATCTTCTGCTATCCAGTAAAAATCACCACTAACAATATCGCGAGGTTTATAAAAAATAAAATGATCGGCAAATGTTTT
>MENE01000078.1:6115-6462 GCA_001769005.1 Bacteroidetes bacterium GWA2_31_9b
CTGTTATTTCTTCTTTTTGACGAAGAATCTCATCGTTATTTTTCTTAAGTTCATCACGTTGTGTTTCAATTTCTTCCTTTTGTTCTTGAATCTCTAGTGTCCTCTCTTTTACTTTCTGCTCAAGCACTTTTTTATCGCGTTGTAATTTTTGCTCTCTGAATCTTGAGAAAAAGTAGAATAAAACAATAGTTGAAATTGCAATGAGTATGAAAAACCAACCACTTTGAGTAAATGGAGCTTTAATTTTAAATTCAATACTTTTTTCAGAACTTATATTTCCTAATACATCTTTTGCCCGAACTTTTAATGAATATTTTCCTGCTTTTACTATAAGATTAATATTTGTT
>MENE01000078.1:6870-12184 GCA_001769005.1 Bacteroidetes bacterium GWA2_31_9b
ACATTTTGAATATTATATTTTTCAGGATAACTAGTATTTATTTTATAGGTTTTGAGTGTTATAGGTTGGCCAAGTTTATCTATCTGAAATGTATATAAAATATTATTACCTCCTAACCAAATATGAGAATCGTTTGTAAATTCAATGGAATATATGGGTTCATTAAAATCAACAAAATTGTATTCTGGCATCCATTTATGGTTTAAATAGCTAACAGAAAAAATTCCACTATTTGTTGACACATAATAGTGCTTAGTATTTGTTTTTTTACTAATCTGATTAATGTATTTATCTTTTATAATTACACTTGCTTTTTTGTCAGATATGTGATATAATCCGCTATTTGTAGCTGCCAAAATACCATTGTCTGTTGATACAAGTTGAATGGTTTTTTCTTTTAAACCATCAATTTTTTTATAATAATAGTTTATTGATTTAAGTGAAGAAACTGTTTTTTTAATGTAACTGGGTTTTGTTTGAATTACTTTATTAGTTGCTTGTTCTTCAACTTTTGTTATCTCTGTAGTTTTTACCGGCTCTTCCTTTTTACTAAATAACCGTGAAAAAAGACTTTTTGAAGAACTCTTTTCTTCAGTTTTTTGGGTCGATTTTTGCCCTTCTTTTCCCGATTGATCTGAAACAATTCGTACTTTTTCTTCCTTTGGTTTTGATTTTACTAAAACCTGAACATCTTCAAAATTTTTGACTTCGGTTAAATAAAATACCCCTTCGTTGGTTGCAACATATAATTCATTGTTATGAACTAACGATGTAATAAGATTTCCTTTTAAACCAGGGTAATTACTGAAATTTTGCAATGGCAAATCAAAATCTACTCTGCTTATTCCAAATTCATGTGTAAGCCAAAGACCATTGATGTTATCTATAGAAAACGAAAAAATCTCATCATCTGGTAATCCGTTCTGATAATTAATAGTATTTGTTATTTTACCTGTTTTTTTATTTACAATTTCAACC
Source organism: Bacteroidetes bacterium GWA2_31_9b (assembly GCA_001769005.1). GTDB lineage: Bacteria > Bacteroidota > Bacteroidia > Bacteroidales > UBA12077 > UBA12077. The sequence continues at coordinate 7,849 of MENE01000078.1, forward strand.
CCGCCAATAAGGGTTGCAAATGCATACAACGAGTCTGATATAACCAATCCGTCTGATAAAATACTCTCTGTTAAATATCCATCGTCGTTAATATTGTAATCGTAATACTTTATTCCATCGAAAAGGTAAAGTTTACTTTCATCTGTGCCAATTAATACTTTATCGTTATTGTATGGTAAACTGAAAAGAATTTCATTTTTGCTGGTCAAATAACCTGTTACAATTGGAAAAAGTGTATCACTTTCAATTCGAAAAAGTCCATCGTCAAAAACATTAATAAATGTATTTTTTGGAGTTATAAACATTCCTTTAAATGGTTTAAAGTCACGCGCATTCCAACGTACGAATTTTTCAGGATTCTCAATTTCGTGTCGCGAAATAGTATTTTCTCCATAAAAATAAATCGAACTTTCGGTAAAAAGTATTTTAGATATTACTCCAACTTTATTTGTATCAGGTAATAAAGATATGTACTGATAAATTCCTTTTTCATCCTTTTTTAAATAACCATAATTATCTATTGCTCCTACATATACAATATTATTTTTAGGATTTTTTTTGATTGCAATAGGTATGTAAGGTAAATGAAGGATTTCCCATTGTTGACCATCAAAAATTAATAATCCTCTACGGTTGGCAAAAAGCATATTGTTTTCGCTATCCTGACAAGATGCCCAGTTTTGGGTTTCAATTTCTTTGCTTTCTTTAAAATGTGTAATATATGGGGTCCCATTTTGTGCAAAAACGTTGGACAAACTTAAAATACAGACAAATAAAAATGTTGTTTTTATGATTCTTGATATCATATAAGCTGGTTTAATTCAAACCGATAAGTTACTAAAAAACTTTTAGTTATTAATGTTTAAACGAAATATTCTTTTAAAATTTGCTTACAATATTTTTATTCTGATGATTACAAACATCTTTTGCATCGGGTTGAAATAGATTATCGATTCTGATTTTATAAAATTCAACAATTTTACCACGAACCATTTTGAGGGTGCTATTTATCATTCTATTTTCTTCAGAAAATGATTCGCCAAGAATGGCTATTGCTGCCGGTAACCAGCGTTCCGTGAACATACCTTCAAATTTCCCTCCCTTTTTATACTCATCAATTTCAGATTGAATTTTTTTAAGAGCAAGTTCCTGACCCTTATCGGTTTCAAAATTCAGGTTATTTTCTTTTAGGTATTTACGTAACGCCTCTTTATTTGGCACTATTAATCCAACAGTGTATGGATTTTGATTATTATATAACATACACTGATCAATATATTTTGAATGCTGTACTAGAGTTTCTTCTATTGCTTCCGGGCTGTATTTTTCTCCATCATTAGCTATTAGCAAGCTTTTAAATCGCCCCAAAACATAAAGGAATCCATCTTTATCCATATAACCCATATCTCCAGTATAAAGCCATCCATCTTTTATAGCTTCAGCAGTAGCTTTTTCGTTTTTCCAGTAACCAACCATTACATTTTCTCCTTTAACAATTATTTCACCTTTCTGTTCAACAGGAAGTTCATTGTTTTTCTCATCAACAATTTTAAGCTCAATGTTTTTAACCAAATAGCCCGACGAACCTAGTTTGTGTTTTGTTTTTGAATTCGATGAAATTATTGGAGATGTTTCTGATAAACCATAACCCTGAAACATAGGCATTCCAATGGCATAGAAAAAACGTTGTATTTCAATATCGAGTAATGCACCACCACCAATAAAAAAATCGAGTCCACCACCAAAACCGGCTCTTATTTTGCTAAATAATATCTTATCGAACAGTTTTAAAAGTGGTTTTTTGATAATGTGAATTCCTTTACCTTTATTATAACCATCTTTATTATAACTATATGCTATTTTAAGGGCTGAGTTTAATAATTTTTCTGCTTTTGGTCCTTTTTCAGAAATTCCTTTTTCAATATTTTTTTTAAAATTTATAGCCAAAGCAGGAACGCTTAACAATATATTGGGTTTAATTTCTTTTATGTTTACCGGGATATTTTTTAAGGTTTCCATTGTAGTTTTTCCTGCCTGAACAAAAGCTATACTTGCTCCATAAGCAATAAAGCTGTAAATGCCTGCTGTATGAGCAAAAGAGTGATCTAAAGGTAAAATTAATAGTGTTTTATAATGTTCAGGTATATACATTAAACTACAAGCTTGCTCTACGTTTGCAGTATAGTTTCTGTGTGTAAGCATTATACCTTTTGGATCGGCAGTAGTTCCGGAAGTGTAACTAATATTTGCTAAATCAGCAGGTACAACTGCTTTAAAAGCATCTTCAACATCTTTGTTATTTGTTTTTAAATAATTCTCTCCCAATAAAAAAACTTCATCAATTGATATTTCATCTGATTCATATTCTTCTTGTGGGTCAAGATAAATGATTAATTCAAGATCGGGTAAATTGTTTTTTATTTGTTTGATTTTTTTCGATTGACTTCCTGATACAAAAAGCATCTTTGTACCTGAATGTTCAAGTCGGAACTTTAACTCACTACCAGCATCGAGTTTTACTGATAAAGGTACATTTATAGCTCCAGTGTAAAGTATTGCTAATTCGCTAATAACCCAGTAATTTCGACCTTCAGAAAGTAATGCAATTCGATCTCCTTTTTTAATTTTGAGGTTTAATAATCCTGCAGCAAGAATTCGCACTTTTTCGCGAACTTCAGAATAATTCAACGATTCATAAATATCTGTTTTTTTCTCCCATAATAATGAATTGTTATGGAATTCATTAACTTTTTCTTCGAAAAGATCGATAATTGTTGTCATTTTTTTTACTGTTGATTTTAAAGCACAATTTATTAAAAAATCAATTAATTCTTTAACAATTTAGAGTATTTTAGATGAGTGCTTGTACAAAAGACTTTATGTTTTACTTTAAGAAATTTAAATCAGTAATACTCAATTGATTGAAATTCAATGCGAAATAGATTTCTAATTTACAAATCGGTTAAAGTTTTAATAGATAAATGATTAGTTTTTATTAAAGTATTTTGATATTCAATGTTTTTTTTGTTTACTTTGTTAGAATAAATTGAAAAACCCCCTAAAAAAACTAAAAATATGAAAAAACTCGTTATTGTTTTAAGTGTATTGGTTCTTCTTTCTTCGGGATGCAAGTTTTTTGGAAAGAAAAAACAAGCAGAAAAGGATAGAATAGAAAAAGCTAAACAAGATAGTATAAAAAAGGTTAAAGAAGCAGCTGATCTTGCAAAAATAAACAAAGAAAAAGAAGAAAAAGCTCGTCAAGAAGCAATTCAGAAAGCTGAAGAAGAAAGACAAAGATTGTATAAATTTCATATTATAGTTGGAAGTTTTAAAACTCCAAAATATGCAGCTGCATATAAAGATTATATTGGAAAAAAAGGATATCAAACAGAAATATTGGTAAACAGTTATAAATTCGAAATGATTAGCATTGGTGCATATAAATCATGGGGCGAAGCAGTAAAAGATCTTTATAAAGCAAGAGAAGTTGTTGAAGCTACTTCGTGGATATATATTAAAGGTCAATAATAAAATACTTATAAACGAGATATATAGCCGACTTTTAGTCGGCTATTTTTTTATATTTGATAAGCTATAAAATAAAAATTACTATTTAACTAAAATAAATAACGAATTATTTTAAATTCGCAAGATTAATTTAATTATCAACCCTAAATTTTATATTATGACTGAAGCTTTAAAACAGACTCTTCGAGACTCAAAAGTTGCCCGATGGATAGCATTGGCGTTAATATCATCAACTATGTTTTTTGCATATTTCTTTGTTGATGTTGTTGCACCACTACAAAATCTAATGGAAACCGATTATCATTGGACTCCTGAAGTTTTTGGAATGTTAGGTGGTTCTGAGTTTTTCTTAAATGTTTTTGCGCTATTTCTAATACTTTCGGGTGTTATTCTCGACAAAATGGGAATTCGCTTCACATTAATAACTGCTGGTTTAACCATGGTTCTTGGAGCAGCCGTTAAATTTTATGCATTAACTCCAGGTTTTATTGAAACCGGCTTTGCAAATTGGCTTAACTCTTTTTGGGTTAGCGTTCCAGCTACTGCAAAACTTGCTTTTTTAGGATTTTCAATTTTTGGTGTTGGTGTTGAAATGGCAGGTATCACAGTTTCAAAAACAATTGTTAAATGGTTTAAAGGCAAAGAAATGGCTTTAGCTATGGGCCTTGAAATGGCAGTTGCACGACTAGGTGTTTTTGCTGTTTTTCGTTTAACTCCTATTTTTGCTGAAAAAGGTGGTGCTTCAAATTCTGTATTTTGGGGATTAGCATTCTTATGTATTGGTTTCTTGACTTTCTTAATTTACACC
>MENE01000079.1 GCA_001769005.1 Bacteroidetes bacterium GWA2_31_9b
AACAAAAAATGGAAGAAAAGTATATGATGGAGGAGGCGTGATTCCTGATATCAAAATTGAACCAGAAGAAATTAGTCCGATTACAATTAGTTTAATTACTGAAAATGTTCTATTTGATTATGCTACAAAATTTGTTTACGAAAATAAGAGCATTTTCTCTGTAGATGAATTTGAAATTACAGATAAAACATACAGTGATTTTGTTGCATTTGCTTTAGAACAAAATTTCTCATATCAAACACAAAGCGAAAAAGAGCTCCTAGAGTTAGAGAAAATTGTTAAAAGAGAAAAATATTTCGAGCGAGCAAAAAACGAACTGGAAATGTTAAAAAATAAATTAGCAAACAATAAAGAGAGTGATTTACAGAGTTTTAAAACTGAAATAAGTGAGTTTTTACTCGACGAAATTATAGGAAGATATTATTACGAAGAAGGACAGCTTAAATCAAGTATTAAAGATGATAAGCAAGTTGATAAAGCAATTGAAATATTGAAAGATAAAAGCATGTATTCATCTATATTGAATGGAACTTATCACCAATCAAATACAGAAGAATCAAAGCTTAGTTTAAACGAATAAAAAATTAATTTATTGAAAAGAGGGAACCTGTTCTTAGATGGTTCCCTCTTTCTGTTCTTGTCCGTTATTTAATGCGCTTCCAACCAGTTTTCTCCAACACCTATATCTACAGTTAGAGGAGTACTTAATTTAACAGCATTCTCCATTTTTTCTTTAACCAAAGATTTTATTTGTTCAAGTTCAGGTTTATATACATCAAAAATTAATTCGTCATGTACTTGAAGAATCATTTTACTTACAAACTTTTTATTATTTAATTCATTATAAATATCAATCATTGCCAGCTTTATAATATCAGCAGCAGAGCCCTGAATTGGTGCGTTAATTGCGTTTCTTTCGGCGAACCCACGAACTACTGCGTTCTGTGAGTTTATATCGTTTAAAATGCGTTTACGACCCATAATTGTCTCAACGTAACCTTTTTGACGAGCGATTGCAATACTTTTATCCATATATTCTTTTACCTTCGGAAAACCAATAAAATATTCGTCGATTAAGCTTTTTGCTTCTGTTCTCGAAATAGTTAATCGTTGCGATAATCCAAACGATGATATTCCATATATAATACCAAAATTTGCTGTTTTAGCTTTCCTACGCTGATCTTTTGTAATATCTGAAAGATTTTCCACGTGGAAAACTTTAGCAGCAGTTGCTGTATGTATATCTTCATTGTTTCTAAATGCATCAAGCATGTTCTCATCCTGACTTAAGTGAGCCATTATCCGAAGTTCAATTTGCGAATAGTCGGCTGCTAATAAAACATGATTACTATCCGATGGTATAAAAGCTTTACGAATCTCTCTTCCTCGTTCTTCCCGAATAGGAATATTTTGCAAATTAGGATTGTTTGAACTTAAGCGACCAGTTGATGCAACAGCCTGATTATATGATGTATGTATTTTGCCGGTTTTCGCATTAATTAACTTTGGTAAAGCTTCAATGTAGGTTGACAAGAGTTTTTTTAACGAACGGTATTCAAGAACTGAATTTATTATTGGGTGTTTATCAAATAGTAATGCAAGAGTTTCTTCGCTGGTTGAGTATTGTTTTGTTTTGGTTTTTTTAGCATTTGAATCAAGCTTTAATCGATCAAATAAAATTTCTCCTAATTGTTTTGGCGAAGAAATATTAAAGTGGAATCCTGCATGTTTATAAATATTTTCTTCAATTTCAATTAGTTCTTTATTAAGTAATTTGGCGTATTCATTTAACGCATTAATATCAATCCTTATTCCTGAAGATTCCATGTTTGCTAAAACAGGAATAAGAGGCATTTCTAAATTTTCAGATAAATTGTATAATCCGGCATTTTTTAAATCATTTTCAAAAATGGTTTTTAATTGATAAGCCAAATCCGCATCTTCAGCTGCATATTCTTTAATTTGATCTATAGCAACGTTACGCATAGATACTTGTTTTGCACCCTTTTTTCCAATTAACTCCTCAATTTCTACAGGTTTATAAGCCAAATAATGTTCCGATAAATAATTTAGATTGTGACGCAAATCAGGTTGCAAAAGGTAATGAGCAATCATAGTATCAAAAATTTCTCCTTTTACTTGAATATCATAGTGTTGGAGTATTAATGTATCAAACTTTACATTTTGACCAATCTTTTTAATTGATGGATTTTCAAATATCTGTTTAAATGAATTTAGAATATTTCTTGTTTCATCTTGATTCTCAGGAAAAGGAATGTAATAAGCGATATGATTTTCCCATGAAAAAGATAGTCCAACAATTTCAGATGTATAAGGATCTAGCCCGGTTGTTTCTGAATCAAAACAAAATTCTTTTTGCTTATTAAGATCATTAATTAAATTAGCCTTTAACTCTTCAGTATTTATTAATATGTAATTATGTTCAGTATTAGCAATGGTTTTTAAATGAGAAGTTGTTTTTTCTATTTCAATACCTCCAAAAAGAGATCCCTGAAAAACAGTATTAGAGTTATCTTTTTGTTTTGTAACAGAGGGTTCTTTTTTAAATATTCGATTGCCCATATTTCTAAATTCCAACTCTTCAAATAATGAAGTAAGTTTTGATTCATCTGGATTTTCGAGAAGGATCGATTCAGGATCAATTTGAATAGGAACATCTAGTTTAATTGTTGCAAGTAATTGTGATAGTAATACAAGATCTTTGTTTTTTTCAAGAATTTCTTTTTGTTTTCCGGTTACTTCATCAATATGTTTATAAAGATTTTCAATACTTCCGAATTTTTCAATAAGTTTTATTGCTGATTTTTCTCCAATTCCCGGTGCTCCTGGAATGTTATCGGAACTATCACCCATCAATCCAAGTATATCAATTATCTGTTCAGGATTTTTGATGTTGTATTTCTCACAAATAGCTTTTCTGTCAACAATTTCTTCTTCGTTTCCGGAGCGCGAAGGTTTATACATTAAAATATTATCGGAAATCAGCTGACCATAATCTTTGTCAGGAGTCATCATATAGGTAATAAATCCTTCTTTTTCTGCTTGTTTTGCAAGGGTTCCAATAACATCGTCAGCTTCGTATCCTGCAACCTCAAGAATAGGGATATTAAAACCTTTGATAATTTCTTTTATATAAGGAATTGATTTTTTAATATCTTCTGGTGTAGCCTCCCTGTTAGCTTTGTATTTATCATATATTTGATGTCGGAATGTAGGATATGGAGGATCAAAAACCACCGCAATATGAGTTGGGTTTTCTTTTGTAATTAATTCGATAAGGGTATTTGTAAATCCAAAAATTGCAGAAGTATTTAAACCCTTTGAATTAAATCGAGGATTTTTAATAAAAGCATAATACGAACGATATATTAAAGCATAAGCATCTAATAAATAGAGGTTTTTTGACATATAATGAAGTTTTATTTAAAGTAAATGTGAACAACTGAAACGAAATACCAAATTACAACTTACAAGCCACAATTAATAATCAATAATTAATTATTGCAAGTAGAAAATAAAATAATGTTTTATTGATTATCTGATGCGAACCATTCGGCAAAAGAGGTTGCCGTTTCGTGAAGTTTTAAACTATGTAATTGTAAATGATGTGGAAGGGTTTTCTGGATTTTTTTTACAAAATCAAGAACCATGTTTTCACACGTTGGCTGATAATTTACAATATGTATTTTAGCAAACATTTTATTTTCAGGACCACGAATACTATCATATGCAATCTGTGAAAGAATTAGGGCGTGGTCAAGAGGTAAAATAATTTCTGAATTAACTATTTTTTTTAATTCTCCAAAATCTATAACCATTCCTAGTTTATGGCTTTTGGTATCAATAATTGGTTCACCGATTACAGTAACAAAAAGCCGATATGAATGACCATGAATATTTGCGCATGCACCATCGTAATTCCACAATGCATGAGCAATTTCAAAATTAAACTCTTTTGTTACTCGTATTTTATCCATTGTATTTAGTAAATTTATAAAACAAAGCTATTCTTGAATTGTTTAGAATATAGCAAGATCGGATTTTTGCAACAAACTTAAATTAAGATGCTTTACAATTACTAACACAGTTAATAATATTGCTTAAGTTGCTGTGTTTTAAAGAATAGTATGTGTTTTTTCCTTCTCTTTTAGAGCACAACACACCCTTGTCTTTTAAAATTCCTAAATGATGCGAAGTTGTTGATTGCTCAATTCCAAGCATCTCATGAATTTCGGTTACAGTTAATTTTTTTCCATCTTCTAAAAAACTTAAAATTGCTATTCTCATAGGATGTGCAATAGCTTTAAGCATATTGGCTGCATCTTCCAGCTGTTCAATACTAAGGTCTTTAATCTTCATCTTCTTATATAGGTTATTTTGTAATTAACAAATGCAAATATATAAATATATCACATATAAAATTATGACGAAAATCAGTTTAGCAAAGATTTTGAGTGATTTACACTTTTTTTAATCTCCAAATCAGATAAATACGGAAACATTTATTAAATGATTTTGTTAGCAATGAGATAGAAATTAAAGAATTTGTTTAAATTTCTATCTTTCTTTTTAAATAGTTAATATTGTACAAAATCAGGAAAATGTCTGAAACAGATAAAATACTTATCCCCATTAAGAAAGAAATAGATGCTTTTGAATCATTTTTCAGATCATCAATGCAAACAAAAATCCCCTTGCTGAATATAATTATGAATTATATTTTGCGAAGAAAAGGGAAGCAAATGCGACCGATGTTTGTGTTTCTTACTGCCAAAATGCTAAACGATAAAATTGGCGATTCGACAAATACAGCAGCTTCAATGATTGAATTACTGCATACTGCAACCCTTATTCACGATGATGTTGTTGATGAATCGTACGAAAGACGAGGTTTTTTTTCAATAAATGCGCTTTGGAAATCTAAAATTAGTGTTCTTGTTGGCGACTATTTGCTTTCAAAAGGTTTGTTATTAGCTGTTGATAATGATGAATACGATTTACTTAGAATAGTATCCGTGGCTGTTCGAGAAATGAGTGAAGGAGAGTTACTTCAGATTCAGAAATCACGAAAACTCAATATTACTGAAGATGTTTATTTTGAGATTATTCGTAAAAAAACTGCAGCATTGATAGCTGCATGTACAGCTGCAGGTGCAAAATCTGCTGGTGCAGATAATGAAACGGTTGAAAAGCTGCACCTTTTTGGCGAATATGTTGGAATAGCTTTTCAAATTAAAGATGATTTATTAGACTACCAGAATAATGGAAAAATTGGGAAACCTTCTGGAAATGATATAAAAGAGAAAAAACTCACGCTTCCAATTATCCATGTTTTAGAAAAAAACAATGGCACAGAGAAAAAGGAAATTTTAAGAACAATTAAAAAGCACCATAAAAACAAAAAGAAAGTTCAAGATCTTATTGACTATATTATAAAAAGTGGTGGGCTGGATTATTCTTCTCAAAAAATGAATGAGTATAAAGCAAAAGCCTTGGAAATAATCGCTCCTTTTCCTGAAAATGAAGCTAAAAAAAGTCTAATCGATTTAGTCGATTATGTTGTTTCAAGATCAAAATAATTATGGCTTGGTACCTTATGTTTTTATAAAAAATCAATTAAAAATAAACAACGTCTTTTTTATAAATATCTGTTAATAGGTTGTTGGCTAAACGACTTGCACCAAGTCTGAATAATTCGTTATTTAGCCACTCATTTCCTAAATTTTCTTTTACAATAGCATAATATCCTAAAGCATCTTCTGATGTAACAACTCCTCCGGCGGGTTTTATTCCTACTTTTTTACCAGTAATATCATAAAATGATTTTATAGCTTTTGTCATAACATAAACTGCATCAAGTGTAGCTGCAGGATTTTGTTTTCCGGTAGATGTTTTAATAAAATCGGCACCGGCTTCCATTGATAATATACTGGCTTCCCAAATTTGTTTGTGAGATTTTAATGCTCCTGATTCAAGAATTAC
>MENE01000080.1:0-203 GCA_001769005.1 Bacteroidetes bacterium GWA2_31_9b
TCTCTGAATTTGAATTTCTGTATTACCGGTTTCAATTTTAGATAAATCAACTATATTGTTAATAATATTAAGCATTCGTTGACCGCTTTCATTAATAATTTTAACATAATCTTTGTGTTTTTCGTACGATAAATCTGGTTTTTCAAGTAAATTTATAAAACCTAAAATGCCATTCATGGGTGTACGTATTTCATGGCTTATAT
>MENE01000080.1:213-1955 GCA_001769005.1 Bacteroidetes bacterium GWA2_31_9b
TGCAGATTTTAATCGATCACTTTCTTCTGCTTTTTCTAAAGCTATTTTTAACTGACTTGTTCGTTCTTCAATTTTTTCTTCAAGAGTACGATTAAAGCCTTCAACTTTTTCTAATGCATTTTTAAGGTTTAGGTGTGTTTTTACTCTTGCAATTAATTCACTGCTATCAAATGGTTTTGTAACAAAATCTTGTCCTCCTAACTTAAAGCCTTTTAAAATTGTTTCTCTTTCCGTTTCAGCTGTTAGAAATATTATTGGAATATTATTAAAGCGATCTTGTGAACGAATAGTTTTACAAACTTCGAATCCATCTTTTCCGGGCATATTAATATCAAGTAAAACAAGATCAAATTCTTTATAATTAAGCCATTCTAATGCAGCTTCGCCATTAACTGCAAATTCAATATTATAGTTTTCTAACTGTAGTAATTTTGCTAATACTTGCAGATTTTGTGGATTATCATCTACAATAAGTAGATCAGATTTTTTTAAAGTATCATTAGTCATACGAATAAATTTAAAAATTAATTCAACCCTTTAAGTCTCTCAATAATTTTTGGATATTCATTTATAAGATTAATTATGTCTTTAATATTATAATCTTTTGTTGCACATTTTAATTTATCACCAAATTCGGCAATTATACTTGCATTATGCACTTTACTAAGTTCAATTAGTTCTTTACCAAAATCGCATATTTCATCCATTGGTTGCCTTGTTGCAAATGTTTTCCATCTTTCAGCATAAAATGTTTCAAGCGATTTTATTAAATCGTTAATGTTTACTATTTCTTTTATAAAATTTTTATTTGTAATTTTTTGTATTGATATATCATTTTTTAATGATTTATAAGGTAAAAAATTCATTAACTCAATGTATAACTCAGATATACGAATAGGTTTTATTAATAATCCGGCAAATTGGCTATTATAGATACGTTCTTTTTGTTTTTTCATTACCGAAGCAGAATAAGCAATTACAGGAATATGCTTTAATGTATCTTCTTCTTTAACTTTTTTCAATAAACCATATCCATCAAGAATAGGCATTTGGATATCAGCAATAATAAGATCTGGAATCTGTTCTTTGGCTAAATTAAAACCTAGTAGTCCATTTTCGGCTTCTAAAACGGTAATATTTGTGTATTTTAGTGCATCCAGAATTAATTTTCTGTTATGTTCTACATCATCAGTTATTAGAATTGTTGCTTTATTAAATTCAATGTCGGCAGGATTAATTTGAATTTCATTTGTTTTCTGTTCATAACTTCTTAAATAAGCTAAATGTGGAATAATTACTTTAAATATACTGCCTTTATTTAATTCAGATTGTACTTGAATTGTTCCATTCATTAGAGCTAATAGTCGTTGTGTAATAGATAAACCTAGACCTGTTCCTCCAAATTTTTTTGTTTGGTTTTGTTGCATAAAAGGTTTAAAAAGTTCTTTTTGAAATTCTTTAGAAATGCCAATTCCAGTATCTTCAATTTCAATTATTAAATCGATAAACTCTTTTGTTTTATCTTTCCTGTAAGTTATTAATTGTGGATTTTCGACATAAACTTTTAGTTTGACATATCCATTTTCGGTAAATTTTATTGCATTACCAAGGAGATTAAATAATATTTGCCGTAATCGAACTTCATCAATATAAATACCTTCGGGGATTCCTGATTCAATTTCATATCTTAATTCAAGTCCTTTTTCCATCATTTTGTGAGAAAAAATACGTTTAAATTCGTT
>MENE01000080.1:1978-6558 GCA_001769005.1 Bacteroidetes bacterium GWA2_31_9b
AATCAAACATCAATTCAAGTTTTCCGGCTTCAATTTTAGAAAGATCAAGAATATCGTTAATAAGGTTTAATAAACTCCGACCGCTTGAAATAATTGATCCAGTATAATCTTTTTGTATTTTATCTTCAACAATTAAATTCAGCAATTCGGCATAGCCTAATACTGCGTTTAATGGTGTGCGTATCTCATGACTCATATTAGCGAGAAATTCACTTTTTGTAAGGTTAGCTTTCTCTGCTTCAATTTTTGCTATTGTAAGTTCATTTTCATAATTTTTACTTTCGGTAATATCGCTTATTGAAGTTATAAAATAGAGTGGGTTACCATTTTTATCTCTTTGAAGAAATGTACTTAGATCAGTCCAAACTATTTTACCTGTTTTATGTATATATCTTTTCTGATATCGATCCGATTTTTTTTCACCTGTAATTAATGAAGTAATTGTTTTTTCACTTTTTTCAATATCATCTGGATGTGTTATTGCGTTCCAGTTTAATTTGGATAATTCTTTTTCTGAATAGCCCGTAATACTACTAAATGCTTTATTTACTTTTAGTTTTCCATCAATATTGGTAAGAGATTTACCAATAGGTGAATTTTCAAATACATTTCTAAATCTTTCTTCACTTCTTATTATCTCTTCTTCAGCTTCCTTTCGTTCTTTAATTTCTTTTTGAAGATTTTTATTTATTTCAGATAGTTGTTTTGTTCTTTCTTCCACTTTTATTTCAAGTTCTGCAGTTAGTTTTTCTTTCTCATGGTATTGAAAGGCGAGTTCATTGTTCGCAATAATTAATTTTTCTTTGGCATGCTTACTTTCAGTTATGTCGTTCGACAGAATAAATATTCCTTCAGGTACAGGTTGTATCCTAAGCTCGAACCATCCTTTGGTTCCATCAGGAAAAATAAATTCATTTTCAAGGTTTTGATGTTTTTGTTCTTCCATGCATCGTTTAGCCAAAACATACAGCTTTGTTTTAATTATATCAGGCCATAGATCTGTAATTTTTTTACCAATCAATTCATTTCTGGTTCTGCTATTATAAAAATCAGCATTTTTATTTATAAAAATATATTTCCAGTTGTAATCGATAAGTTGGCAACCTTCCATCATATTTTCGAGCAAGTTTCGGAATTGTACTTCACTTTTTTTTAGATCATTTGTTAGTTTTTTTGCAATTATTTTGGCTTTGAATTTTGTATTTATAAGAGATCTGATTAAAAAAAACAGTAATAAGCTAATTACAGTTCCTCCAAAAAGTACTGTCCATGCACTTATATAATCAACAAATCTATTTTCTGTTGTTTGAGTAAATACAAATGTCCAGAGATGTTCGTTGAAATTAATTGTAGTATGTTTTGAGAATCGGACTGTTTCTAATTTGTTTTTTGCTTTATTCGAATAAGATTCGAATAAAAGCGACTCAGGTAAAAGCTTTGTGCCATCGAAAATTTGAAAGTATAACCGATTATAATCTTTTAAAAAACTATCCTTAAATATACCCGAAATGAGATCACTCATTCGATAAGGACTATAAACCCAACCAATAATTGCTTTACGGCGTTGTTCAATAGTATTTATTTGTTCACCTTTACGATAAACAGGTGCATACATTAAATTGCCTGCTTGTACATCGGTTTCTGTTTCTTGTACCAATATTACTTTTCCCGAAAGAATAACAATATTCATGTCACGTGCCATTTCCATAGCTTTACTACGAATAGGTTCCGACATCATATCGAAACCAAAAGCACGTAGATTACGATCTGTAAATGGTTCAAGAAAGATAATTGAGGAATATAAATCACGATTGCCTACAGGCCAAACTGTGTAGTCATGATAACCTTCGTTTCTAATTTTTTGAATATGTTGCGCTAATTTTTTTTCTGGTATTATTAATGAGAATCCATAACCCTGAATACCGGGAAAGCTTAATTGAATTTCAGATTTTTTATAAAAAGTTTGCCATTCATTTCTTGTTATAGTATCTGTTGAGCTAAAAAAAGCAGCTCCGCTCCGAAGTAATTGGGATTGGGCATGTAATTGCATATTTATTTTATGCCTGATTTCTTTGCATGCTGAATCAAATTCTTTTTTTGAAATATAATCAATATCTGTTTTAATATAATATGTTGCATAAATTGTAACCAGCAAAACGAAAATCATTAAAATCCATGCAAACCATATTTCTTTGAATTTTAATAAATAATTTTCTATATTACTTATTAAATGCTTTTGGTAAGTTTTTTTTATCATAATCTACTTCATTTTTGATTATAATGATTTCTAGTTCTTATAAAGCAATTATTTAATTATTTTGGATTAACGTTTCGAGTGTAAACAATAAATTATTTTATTTACTTTAATGCACATTGTTGGAAATCAATTTGTTTTAGATATTTGAGAAAAACATAATTGATTTTAAGAGTTTATAAATTCTTATTGAATTTATTCGGATTGTCACTTTATCTTTTTATATTTATATTAATCAAGTTTACTTTAATAAATCAAATAAATAATTTTTTTGTGAAAATTATAGTTTAAAAAAATTCATATTTTTTTTAAACTATAAACGAATTTATTAATTTAAAAAATTATTTGCAACTTATTTGCTTATTATTAATGATTTATGATTTAAATGGGAAATAAAATAATTAATTAAATAAATTAGTCTTGATTTTTATAAACCAAAATATATTATCTTTAAATTACTTTAAAATAACTGTTTATGTATCAAGAAAGTGAGATAATTACTCTTTTACTAAGTCTTATAGTTACATTTTTTTTTGTTTTTATATTAAGAAAAAAACTACTATCTCATAAATATTTATGGTTTTCGATTGGAATTTTATTAGTTCTTTTTTCTCAGATATCAACTGTAATTGAAGGATTTTGCTTCAATTCATTTTTTAATTTAATGGAACATTCCGGGTATGTAATAGCTTCTATTTGTTTCATTTTTTATTTTAAAAACCTTTCTAAATTATAAACAATGAATATAATTGCTTTTGCTGATTCATTAACAACTATAGGTTTTTTTATTTGTATTTTAATTATTCTCCGAATAAAAAGTTCTCAATTAGATAAAATGAGTAAAGGATTTTATCTTACTTCTGTTTTATTATTTTTTCTAATTTCTATATCAAATATTCTCGAACATGCAGGTATTACAGCTAAATTTGATGTTTTTGAAGATTATCTTGAAATACTATTTATTCCTTTTATATTTTTTTCAACGATTACACATATATATATTCTGGAAATACACAGAAGAAGAAAAATACAGGGTGAATTAATACTTGCTAAAGAAAGAGCCGAAGAAAATGATAAACTTAAATCTGCATTTTTAGCAAATTTATCTCACGAAATTAGAACTCCCATGAATAGTATTGTTGGCTTTTCAAATCTGCTCGAAATAGAAAAATTATCAACAGATTCACAAATAAAATATTTACAGATTATAAAATCGAGCTCAAAACAATTATTAACTTTAATTACAGATATTCTTGATATTTCAAAGATTGAAGCTAATCAATTAAATTTGAATTATACTGTTTTTGATTTACAAGAACTATTTGATGAACTGTTAATTCAATACAATTTCGAACTTTCAAAATACCCTGAAAAAGATATCAATCTTGTATTAAATACCAATTTTTCGAACACTTTTAAAATTTTCACCGATAAAGATCGATTAAAACAGGTTTTATGTAATTTATTAAATAATGCAGTTAAGTTTACATCCAAAGGTTTTATAGAATTTGGATGTATTGCTGTTGATAACAATAATATAAAATTTTATGTTAACGATTCAGGTATTGGTATTTCTGATGAATTTAAAAAAATTATATTTAATCGTTTTAGTAGAGAGAAATCTAATTCTAATTTTAAATACGGAGGAACAGGTATTGGTTTAGCTATTTCAAAAGGAATTGTTAATCTTTTAGATGGTGAAATATTTCTAGAATCTGAAAAAGGTGTTGGTTCAACTTTTTATTTTGTTTTACCATTAAAGCAAGCAGAAAATAAAGAAGTTATACAAGTTATTAATTGATTATAAATTAATTACATAAGTATTACCACTTAATTATTCTAAAATCATACACTACCAAATATTATTTCATTTGATTAAGAATATAATTGTTAGTACTTCTTTTTGATTAATACAAATAATAATATTAAATATTTGTTAATAAGTAAAGTCATAACTGCCTAATATTTTACTAATTAATCGTTTATTAACAAACCTTTTTTATTTTGACTTGTTTATTTATCTTCGATTTCGAATTTTAAGGTTAAAAAAGATCGGAATGGCAGTAATAGTATCAAATAATCACCGAAGACCCAAGTGGCTTCGAATAATATCAAGATGGAAGTTTATACGTTTTGTTCTTATCCTGTATATTATTTTTGCTTTTTTCCGATTTACAATAAACTTAATATTTAAAGGAAAAACAATTGACGAAGTTAGTGTAGAAGTATTAACTACAAAAGAACAGCGAGCATTAAAAATGTATCCAAATGCTTATCATTTAGAAGTAGCCAGAAAGAATGGAATTTCGAAACCAATAAGATCGCA
>MENE01000081.1:0-2913 GCA_001769005.1 Bacteroidetes bacterium GWA2_31_9b
ATAGAAAAAACGCCATCGGTAACAATAATTCTGAATCGTTGTGCCTGTGCAAGTTTTAACTGAACTTCTAGATCGTCCATGTCTGCATTTTGATATCTGTATCGTTGAGCTTTTGATAAACGAACACCATCAATAATAGATGCATGGTTTAACGAATCAGAAATAATAGCATCCTGTTCTGAAAATAATGGTTCAAAAATACCACCATTTGCATCGAAACAAGCAGCATATAAAATGGTGTCTTCAGTTCCAAAATATTCAGCAATTTTTGCTTCAAGTTCTTTATGAATATCCTGGGTTCCGCAAATAAACCGAACGGATGACATTCCATAACCTCTTTTGTCAACGCCTTTTTTTGCTGCTTCAATTAAGCGAGGGTGATCGGATAAACCAAGATAGTTATTAGCGCAAAAATTTAAAACCTTTTCGCCTGTGCTTATTGTTATTTCTGCTTTCTGATGTGATGTGATTATGCGTTCATTTTTATATAATCCGGCTTCTTTTATATCAGCCAGTTCTTTTTGAAGATGATCTTTAATTTTACCGTACATATTTTTTTAAATTTATGTTTTAACAAGATTCAAAATTACAACAAAAAACAAGGTAAATAAAATCAAAAAAACATTTTAGCAGCATGTTTTAAAAAATTATGAGCTTATAAAAAAGACTAAAACAACTCTAATATTTAGATTAATTGCAGTTATTGAAAAAAAAAATGATTTTTTTTGATATAAGTTTTGTTAAATAGTAAAAAGAAATTATTTTTGCCACTCGAAACACCAATATAGGTGAAAAAAATTCCTCAGTAGCTCAGTTGGTTAGAGCACCTGACTGTTAATCAGGGGGTCCTAAGTTCAAGTCTTAGCTGGGGAGCAAGAAGGTCGGCACACAAGCCGACCTTTTTTGTTAACTGTCAATTTAGTTTCGAAAAACTCAACAAGACATATGAAGATTGATTGGATCCTTTGTGGACAGCCAATTTATTCGTTTTAAGCGTTGTTCTTAATTTCTTTTTTAACCATTATCAAATGAATAATTCCAAACAAAATAATTAACCCGCCAGTTGTATAAGCGGCCAAATCAAAAATATCAGAAAAATAATATCCAATTATGCTTCCGGAAACAACCATTAATATTCCTAAAATTCCAAAAGTTGGCATTTGATAAGCCCAAACAAAAGGCAAATAATGTGCTCCAACCAATACCGTAAAGGCCGGAAAAAACCAATTCATATTATTTTGGCAAGCCATAAATACTAAAGGAATACTTAATGGAATTGTAAGACTTAACCAGGTAAATAGGTTATCCAAATTATTATCCTTGTTCATTCTATACTCGATCTTCATTAATTTTCGAACCATCTCGCCGATTGGAAAATTAACTGCTGTTGCAAAAAAGAAAAAAAGAATTGCAAAAATGGTTGATGTATAATTTGTCACTATTCCACTTATAATCCATAACGATCCTACCGTTAATGAATGTGGCGCAGCACCTAAATAGGTTTGTCTGAATTCTTTATGATTGACTTTTACTTGATTCATTTTTTAAATCTGTATTTATATTACTAATGTGTTTTAATTGATGTAGTTCTTTTACAACACCTGTTCTAATGACAAAGAAAAGGATAATGGCAATTACAATATATAGCATATCGAAAATCAAAACCCTTGTTAAGCCAAAATAATTTGTAAACTCCGGATTTAATAAGAAAATTCCAATGGTGTATAAAAATACAATCAAAAAAGTAACCGGACCATGTATTTTCTTACGCCACGAATAAAAATCAAGAGCCTTATTTGTGATTATCAATGTATTAAAATCATATTTTATTTTACTCGCTTTATGCTTGCTAAAAATCTCAATAATTATTCGAAGTATTAACCCCCCAATCATAAAACCAATTCCTATTTGGCTCAGGAGTTCGTGCATTGGTGTAACAAAAACAAAAAATACAGAAATAACAATACATACTATTGAAAGAATAATAATGTTTAATACATGTGCCTTTTTCGATTTTTTTTGATTTTCTATTGCAAGCTGAAGCATATTGTCAATTGGCAGAAGGTTAGTCTCTTTTGCCTTTGACGCTTTCCACGATTTTTGTATATTTTCAAAACTATTTTCCATAATTGTTCAAAATTTCGTTTAATTTTTGTTTACTACGATGGATTCTCACACGCAATGCTCCTTCTGCTATTCCAACAATGGCAGAAATCTCATCATATTTTAATTCATCTAACACAAGTAAAATAATAATACGATCCATTTCTGCTAACTGATTAATGGCACTATACAATTCGCTATAATCGCTTGGTGTATTTTCTTCTTCTTGTGAAATATCTTGTAAATTCTCATTTAATGGTTGAATTAAATTCGTCTGTTGATTTCTTAAATGTAATAAACAAGTATTTACACTAATTCGATATATCCATGTTTTTGGAGATGCATTACCCTTGAAATCGGGTAATGCATTCCACACTCTTATAAAAACCTCTTGCACTAAATCTCTTGCTTCATAGGTATCTCCTTTTACAAAACCTTTGCATAAAGAAAAAACCATGCTTTGATAATCTTTATAATATAATTGAAATTGATTTTCGTGTTTTAAGCTCATAATTACAGCTTCAAAAATGTGGATATTTCGTTATTAAACCATTCTGGTTGATCATACATGATAAAATGCATACTTGATTCAGCAATTTTTATTTCTTTATTTTCAAGCTTCTCGTATTGACTTTCAAGGTTTTTCAAAATAACATCTTTCCCAATAAAATCGGCTGATAAAATAAGTGTTTTGGCTTTAATGTCAGTCAATTTATCTCTTAAATCCAGTTTTAACAGCTCTGTAAAACCATAAACATATGTTTTTCGATCCGATTCGATAATCCATTGAGCTAATAAACCCGTTTTATC
>MENE01000081.1:2948-3732 GCA_001769005.1 Bacteroidetes bacterium GWA2_31_9b
CATCATAACCAGTCTAATACATGGAAGCGCATCAACCAGAATTAATTTATCTACTTTATCGGAATGTTCTGCTGCCAAATCCATTGCTAACATTCCTCCCATACTATGACCCATAATTGTAATACTTGAAAGATTGCTTTCTGTTATGAATTGTGATAATTCGCTTTTAATTGTTCCGTACCAGGGAATTTCAATTGGGTCAATTCCATTAAACCCGGGATAAGATACTTTAATAAATTCGTAGCCCTCGCCTAACTGAGAAATGCTCTCGTTCCAAACATCACCCGGACAAGAAAATCCAGGTAATAATATAATTGTTTTTCCTTTGCCTTCTTTAACAATTTTTAAAGAACAGTCCTGAGCATAAATTAAACTAGAATAAAATACTAAAAAGAATATTACTGTTTTTTTCATAATAATTTGTGTTTGTTTTCAGCTTTGATACACAAATCATTTTATTGTTACATCTTTTAGTAATTATTTAAATGAAAAATTACAGCCTTCTCATTAAATGCAATTTTTAATCTTTATTTAAATGTTGATAAAACAGATCTATCGAGACTAGCTGGGGAGAATCAAATAAACCTTCGGTATTTTCGAAGGTTTATTATTATAAAAATATTTAATACAAAATTTAGTAATCTTCTATCTCATTAAATTCGAATGGAATTTTAACCATTTCTGCATATTCATTACCTGCTTCTAACATATCATCATCGGAATCTAAATAATTCCAAATAATTTTTACTTGCTTTCCTTTATTTTGAATCCGCTCAAGAATATA
>MENE01000081.1:3771-9740 GCA_001769005.1 Bacteroidetes bacterium GWA2_31_9b
CGGGGAACGATTTCCCAAACATCATAAATTTATTTAATTGTTTGTCGAAATTTATTCCGGGAGTAACTTCTGTAGCTCCAATATTTAATGGTTCCATAAGAAAAAGTTAAAAGTTTAAAATGCCTAAAGTTTTAAATAAGTGCCTAAAGTGAACTAAAGTTTAAAGTGTCTAAAATTATATGTTTGGTTAAACACTAGCTCATTTTTTATTTTAGTTCACTTTAATTCACTTTCCTCTTCAATTGATTCAAAAGTAAACGGTATACTTACCATTGTTGAATATTCTTTACCTGCATCAAGCATATCAATATCTACAGATAAATAGAACCAATATACTTTCACCTTTTTCCCAGTTTGAAATACCCGTTCAAGCGAATTTAGCATTTCTAAAATCATGAGCGACGAAGAAGAATTGAAATACTCCATCTTAAATATAAAAAGTGTAAAATCATTAGGGTTTTGTTCATATTTGGCTAGCCAATCAAGAACCGGATTATAAAAAACCCTGCTATCTTCTGGAAATGATGATCCTTTGATTTCAAATTTTCCTGCAGTTTTATCAAAAAAAATCCCTGGCAATCTATCTGTTTGTTCTAAAATTAATGACTCCATTAAAAATCAAATTATTATTTTGTTAAATATGAATCCAGTTTCGATAAAAACAATTTAAGTCTTATTGGTTTTAAAATGTAATCGTTACAACCTGCTTGTTCTGCTTTTTCTTTGGCTTCATCTATGTTTAGTGCTGTTTGGGCAATAATTGGTATGTCTTTATGTATTAATCTTATTCTTTGGGTAGTTTCAAAACCATTTAGCTTTGGCATATTGATATCCATAAGTATGAGGTCGATCTTCTTGCCTGATTCAACAATCTGTAAAGCTTCCTCTCCATCTTTAGCTCTTAAAACTTGAACACCTGTATTTTTAAGAGCTTCGAATAAGAATAAATAGTTCATTTCCATGTCTTCGGCTATGAGAATTGTCTTTTCACTCCAGTTGTAATTCAGAATAGGAGTATTTGTTGATTTAATTGAAAACTCAGGTTTAATACCAATTACAAGTATATCATCGATTTGAATATTTGTACCTTTCCAGTCTTCAATTGTTTTATCGAGAATTTGCTGTTGAATATCCATTGGTTTATGATAAATTTTTAAAAGCAATTCCTGAAAACTTCGAGACATGAATTTTCGGTTTTTAGGGCCTCCAATCTGATCATGGTATCCATCAGAGAAAATATAAATTATATCACCATCATTGAGATTTATTTCGTGATTTGTAAAAGATTCCTGTGCATTTTTATGAATGCTTGCAGGCATACTATCTCCTTTAATAATATTAAGGTTATTATTCGAAATAATATACAATGGATTATGCGCCCCTGCAAATTGAAGGTGTTTTTTTTCAAAATCGATAATACAAAGTGCGATATCAATTCCATCTTTTGCTTCATCTGAAATTCCAGTCTGGTGAAGCGATTCAATAATATATGTTCGAAGCTGATTTAATATTTCATTTGCTTGTAAGGAATAAACATGCTTATTTTCAACAATTTTATTTACAATTTCGTTTAGAAAAGCTGTGCCAAGCATGCTCATAAATGCTCCCGGAACACCATGACCGGTGCAATCAGCTGCTGCAATAATTACTTTGTCGTCTTTAGTCATCATCCAGTAAAAATCACCACTAACAATATCGCGGGGTTTAAACAAAATGAAATGTTCAGGCAAACTTCTTCGAATAAAATTTGAAGGCGGTAAAAGAGCTGTTTGTATTCGTTTTGCATATTCAATGCTATCGGTAATATTTTGTTTTTGCTTATTAGCAAGATCTCGTTGAGCAGTAATTTCCTTTGCCTGTTCGTTTACTTGAATATTTTTTGCTTCAAGGGCAATATTTGCCTTCTTTTTGGCTTGAATTTGTCTTATTAAAACTAAAGAAAATAGAAGTATTATAAAAAATATTGCTGTAAATCCAAATCTTATAAGTCGTTCGTTTCTAATTTGGGCTTCTTTTTCTCGAATGGTAAGTTCTTTAATGTCAAGCTCAAGCTGTTGCTGTTCTGTTAATGCTTCAGATTTTTTAAGTGATTCTTGAGTTACTTCCAGTTGTGTTGATTTTTCTGACAACTCTTGTTCGGTTAAACTTTTTGATTGATGTGCTTTTTGGACCTCATCTTTTGTTTTTGCTTCAATTTCTTTTATTTGTTCTGCTTTCAGATGTTTGTCGATAGAAGCAAAAAGATCATAGTAATAAATTGTTTTTTCGGAATTACCAAGAGACTCGTAATTCTCAGCCAGCATTCCGTAACAGGTTCGAACAAGTTTTAGGTTGTTTAATTCTTGTGCAATTTTAAGAGCTTCGTCTAAATCTGTTATTGCTTCATTGTATCTAGTTAGTTTTTTTAAAGCTCCAGATTCATTTATTAACCCCTCGTAAATACTTTCTTTTTGATTTAATTTTCGGGCAAAACTTAATCCTTCATGAAAATTTTCATATGCATTCTTAAAATCTTCCATATCGGAATATACTAAACCAATATTGTAATAAAGGGATTTTATTCCATTTGTATTTTTATTCAGTTTATTTAATTCGAGGGAGCTTTTAAAATTTTCAATAGCTTTTAAATAAACGCCATTTTCCCAATAGAGGTATGCTATTTTATTTAAATAATTTGCTTGTTGCGATGAATTATTCTCTTGTTCATACTTTTCAACAAGTAAAACATATTCATCAATTGCTTTTTTTGTTTCATTATTTATTGTTTGAGCGGTTAGGCTGAAATTAAAAATAACAAAAATAAATACAAATAATAAAGCAAGCCTAAGTTGATCAGGTTTAAGCATATAAATATTTAATAATGTTTTTACTCAATAAAAAACTCTATTGTTTGGGTGCTTTTATTTCCTAGTTTATCAACAGAAACAACATCAATTGTATAAGCTTTATTTTTTTGAAAATCGGAAATAAGACTTGTATATTGTTTTTGTGTTAATCCATTAATTGAATAATACATTTTATCGTAGCCAACAGACATATCTGTAGATGACAAAAATAGAACAACATGACTTGGGTAAACATTGAGTAATTTCCCTTTTACATCTATTGAATTTTCTGAGACAATACTAAAACGGAAAAAAATCTGTGGACCTGTATTGTCAATAAAAGTTGCAATTGTGTTTGTATTGCTGTTTTCAACATTATCATAACCTGAATAATTCACTATATGCAATCCTTCATTGTTAATTGTAAAAGGTTTTGTGTATTCTTCTACAGCAGCATTATCTAATGTAAATTCCAGTCTCTTATAACCTGCAGCGTCATCACGGGCACTTAATCGTATTTTTGTACTGGATGTAATAAATACTGTATCACGTGATATAAAATTGGGCCCTTCGAAAGTATGACCAAGCTGAGGACCCGATAAATCGACATAAGAGATATTGGATTTATCTGTCATTATGGTTGTTACTTTCTGATTATTAACGTTGTCAATAGAAAAGGTTTGTAATTTTAATTGACCAGATTTTGAAAGGTAAAAAGGTTGTTCATATAAGATAAACTCACCATCATTAATTGAATATCGTATTTCCTTTACACCTGATTTATTATCCATTGCAGTAAGTTTTACCTTACTTCTGCCTGATGAATATTCGCGACCATTTGCTACAAAAGTATTTCCTATTAATTCGTCAACAAGCATTGGTGCTGTTTTATCAAGGTAAAATGAAAATGATTTTTTTTCTTCTTCATTTCCACTGTTATCAACAGAATAATAGTACAATACATGTTCCCCTTCTTTAAAAGTTGCAAGTTGTATTGCTTGCCTATAGGTTTGAACAGCGCCTTCATTGAATGAATAAAAAATAGTTTTTACTTTAGAATTTTCATCTGTTGCTGCTAATTTAATACTAGAACGGGGAGATAATATTGTTGAATAAATATCACCTTCAATAGTTTTTTCAGTTTGTGGCTTTGTAATATCTACTTGTATTTTAATAGATTTAGGAGTTTCAACGTTTCCCACATGATCAACTGAATAAAATTTTATTTCGTGTAGAGTTTCATTTTCAATTTGGATGTTATCTTTAAATTCTAAAAAGGGTGACCCATTTATTGAATAATATGTAGATTCTACTCCTGAAGTTGCATCGATGGATTTAAATTGCAATTCAAATTTTTGGTTGAAATAATAAATATCAGAATTTTTAAAATAAGATTTATTTTCGAAAGAAAAACTTGTTACAGGAGGCTTACTGTCTGAATAAAGCTCCCAGATTATATCTTGTTCAGGAATAACAACCTGTTTGGTAATTGTATCAACTTTGGAGGGAGATCGGAAAGTGTTGTATCCTTCGGTATCGAGATAACTGGGATTAACATATTTTTTTGAATCTTGAGCTGGATTTAAAAGGTATTGTGTTGCATTATCCTTGTCTGTTGTTGAAACCCAGAAATACAAAGGTAAATCTTTATTAATATACATTACTCCTTCAGGAGATGTGTAAATTTTTTTAACATGTTGAAGAGGTTCTTGCGATTGTAAATTGTTGTGAAAAAAGGAAACAAATAGAATTAGGGCAGCAAGAAATTTCAGATTTCTCATAGTTATGGATTTTATTATTTAAATATCTAAAATACGATTGTTATACGTTGATCTAAAAAAAAGTTTTTATAAATTTAGGAATATTTAGCTGATGATACAACCCCCAATAATTATTTTTAGATACTTTACACGATTATTACTTACCTGATTATTGTTACAGTGCCTGAAATTCGGCTTAATCCATTTTTTAAGTAAATAATATAATAATATGAATCCATAGGAAGTTCTTTCCCATTATATGTTCCATCCCAGTATTTTGATGTGTTGTAACCACGAGAATAAAATACACGAGTTCCTCGGCGGTCAAATACTTCTATATCTGCATCAGGGTATAGTTCTTCTATTCCCGAAATGCTCCATAAATCATTTACTCCATCATTATTTGGTGTAAATGCATTTGGTATTTCTAAACAATTTTCGCTTGCACTTGGAACAGTAATTAAAGTTTTTAATTCACATGAGTTTTCGTCTTGTATTATAATTTCATATTTACCCGACCTGATATTATTAATATTGTCAACAGTTAAACCATTACTCCATAATATGTTGTAATATCCAAAACCTCCATTGATATTTAAAGCTACTGAACCATTCTGAATATCGGGACATGATGATTCTATAATTTCTGGATTTATAGTTAATGCTTCTGGTTCTATAATGTCAATAATAGTATCTACAAGGCAATTTTGGGTATCGAAAATATGAATTACATAAGCTCCTTCGCCCAGCATTGATGCTGAAGGCTCGAAGATTCCGTTTTCCCATTGGTATGTATACTCAGGAGTACCTCCATACATATTTATGGAAATATAACCATCATGATAACCAAAACATGTAACATCATCTTTTGTAATATTGGCAATAAGAGGATCGGGTTGAGAAATTTCAATATCAACAGTTTGAGAACAATTATTGTTGTCGGTTACAGAAACATTATAAGAACCTGGCTCAAGAGATGTAGCAATGTTGCCAGTAAATAAAGCATCGTGGCTCCAGGTGTAATTGTAAGGCTGAATTCCTCCTGTTGGCGACAAACTAATTTCTCCATTTTGATATCCAAAACAAGTAATATTCAATTTTTGCCAATTGGGTTCAATTTTCTCAGGTTCTGTAATTTCTACAGAATTTGAAGAGAAGCATCCTTTAACATCCTCAATATTTACTGAATAAATTCCATTTGAAAGATTAAAGATGGAATCAATTATCTGGCTATTTGACCATAAAATTGAATATCCTCCATTTCCTCCACTAATATTTACTTTAGCAGTTCCATCTGCATTTCCAAAACAGCTTATATCTGTTTTGCTTATATTCGAAAGTAGTTCTTCGGGTTCTAAAACAGTATCTGAATTGTTTATCTCAC
>MENE01000082.1:0-397 GCA_001769005.1 Bacteroidetes bacterium GWA2_31_9b
CAGTATATGCAATTCAGCATAACCGCAATACATTTATCGATCATCCTGAATATGTTGCTCAAATATGGGGAGGAGAAACATTAAATAATCCACCAGCAATTTCAAATATTATTACAAGTCCACTATCGCCAAAACCCGAAGATTTGGTTAATGTTAGCGCATCTATTACTGATTCTGACGGAATGATAACAAATGCTATTCTTCGTTGGAGTTTAGTACCAGGTTCTTTAACAAATACAATTAACTTAAGTAATACCTCAGGGAATAATTATTCTACTGTTTCTGCCATTCCTGCACAAGCTGATGGAACAACAGTTTATTACAAATTGGAAGCAACAGACGATTCAAGTGACGTAACCATTACCAATGAACATTATTATACAGTTAGTAATGCTGC
>MENE01000082.1:425-1061 GCA_001769005.1 Bacteroidetes bacterium GWA2_31_9b
TTTACAACATGTCCTCCTTCAGGTTGGATTACATATAGTGTAGCTAGCAATAAAGACTGGACTTGTGGGGATGGTTACGAATCTATAAATGCTTATAGTGGTGATGTTGCTTCAAATGATTGGTTAATTTCTCCTGCCATTGATTTAAATATGTATGAAAACGAAATACTAACCTTTAAAAGTTGGACAAAATATACTGATACAGGGAATCACCCAGCAGTTAAATTAAAATATTCTACCAATTATTCCGGTGTAGGAAACCCAACATCAGCAACGTGGACAGAGATATCTGTTACTTTGCCAGCTGAAAATAGTATAGTATGGACAAATTCCGGAAACATTGATTTATCTGCAATTGCAGAATCTCAGGTTTATATTGCATTTCAATATACATCAACCGGAATAGGAGCGTCATCTTCTACACAATGGCAAATAGATTCTGTATTAATTGTGGGAGATGAAAATTTAACCAATCAAAATCCAGTTATTTCGAATGTTATAAGTAACCCGGCGAATCCTGATGAAAATCAATCGGTAAGTGTATCTGCAACAATTTCTGATTCTGATGGAACAATTAGTTCAGCAAAAATTTTGTGGGGTTTAGTATCGAATACTTATCCTAACGAAATTACAATG
>MENE01000082.1:1103-19026 GCA_001769005.1 Bacteroidetes bacterium GWA2_31_9b
GTTGGAGGAGCTGTTGTTTATTTTAAAATATCTGCAACAGATAATGAAGATTCAAACACGTTATCATCCCAATATAGTTATTCAGTAAACACAATAGAAAACGAAAACCCTGTTATTTCTGGATTGATTTTTTCTCCTGAAATACCTACAAGTTCAGAGACTGTTTCTGTTTCTGCAAATATTACGGATACAGACGGAACTATTTCATCTGCAAAAATTAAATGGGGTACTTCTGCTGGTGTTTATGGTAATACAATTTCTATGTCAGCATCAGTAAATACGTATTCTGGAATAATTCCGGCACAAGCAAATACAACACATATTTATTTTATTGTTGAGGCTAATGATAATTCTGGAGGTTCTGCTTCATCATCAGAAAAAAACTACATTGTTACAAATCCAGTAAATCAAGCACCTGAAATTTCAGATGTTCAATTTTCACCATCTAATCCTACTGATTTAGATTCTGTTTTGGTTTCATCAACTGTAACAGATCCGGATGGTACTTTAAATTCAGTTTTTTTAAAATGGAAATTGGATGCAGAACCAACAATATATGAAAGAGTAATGGAATATACAGAAAATGAATATAAAGCATATATTCCTATACAGGAAGCAGGCAAAACAATATATTTCATGATTGTTGCCACAGATAACAATTCTGCAGAAACAAAATATATGAATGGTATGTACAATGTAAATACATCGAGTTCTACAGTATCAAGTTTTGAATTAAATCAAATTGAAATATATCCAAATCCAGTTAAAGATAATTTAATCCTGTTTTTTCCTGATGAATATAAAAATGTTACAGTTACAATACACAATATGATTGGAATTGTAGTTCGTTCAGAATCTTTTAATCAGGTTAAAGGGGAAATAAAATTTGATAAGATTGATAATTTAGAAGGAATGTATCTTGTACAGATTAAAACAAACGATAAACAGGTAATCAGAAAAATAATTATAAATAATAGATAAATAGCCTTTTCATATAAAGTTGATGAAATGATAAACAGGATTATTCTTTTTCTTCTTTTGAATTTTTCTTTTGTTGGATATGGGCAATCCTATTTATCTGTTTTTAATATTACTCACGAAAATTCGTCACAATTTTTTGAAAGAAGGAGCATTGGTTCGAAAACAAATCCAGAGTTAGAAGTATATGAAAATCCTTATGAAATAGCATTGAGTTTTTATCCTGAACTTAAAGATGTTTCTATTAAAATGGTTTTTAAGTCAATAAAAACAACCATGGCTGCTCGCCCAAGAGGCACTTTTTTATTTAAACAAAAACAGAAAAGAGAATATCGGTTGATTTTTAATAATCACAATTTTAAAAATCGGAAAGTAAGATTTGAAGAATTATCTCTGAATGCTCAGGTTGGAATTATTGGTCACGAATTAGGACACATAGTTGATTTCGAAAAAAAAAGCAAAGGTCAGATTTTAACAACTGGGGTTAAATATCTTTTTAAAAAGCATAAAAAGAGATTGGAATCAGAAATCGATTATATTGCAATTGAACACGGACTAGGTTGGCAGGTGTATGATTTTTGTGATTTTGTTATTAACCGATCAGAATGTTGCCAAGAATATAAAGAATATAAAAGAGAAAATTACTTTAGCCCCGACGAGATTTTATTCCTAATTCGCAATTTAAAATACTTTTATTAATTGATTTGTAGTGTTCATTCTATTGAAAAAATGGAATAAATCAAGAATATTTTGGTAATAACCACTATTCATAAACAAGGTTGGCATTTGCCAACCTTGTTTTATTCTATAAAATTCAATACTATTGAAAAACTTCGTCTTTTATTTCTGTATTAACTTCAATAGATTCAATTATTAATTCCATATTCTGAACACCTGAAATTGTAATTAAAAATGGGTATTTAACGCCATTAATTTCTCTGTAATCAGAGTATTTCTGCGATTGAACAAACTCACCCTGAGGAGCAACGATTGTTTGTCTCGATAGAACTTTTAATCCTGTACTCATGGAATAAAAATCAATAGTTTTTTCGCCATTAGGTTTAATCACTTCAATTTTAAAAGCATCTTCGTTGTCGATTTTTTCAACTCCGTCGAAGTTTAATGTTATTCCTAATTCGTTATATTTTAATTCTTGATTGAATATAGCTTCTGTTTTCATTTCATCTAACTCTTTTCCTGTGAGTTCTTTTTCGCCTTGAAAACCCTTCATTTTTCCTTTTTCACCATCGAATGTTTGTTTGGTTAGCAAATTACCATTCATTAACATTTCCATAGCAAACTTATTTGGTGCTTTTTTTTGTGTAATTAAGTTAATAGTCATTCCGTTCATGGATGTTTTTGCTTTCTGAATTATAGATACTACTTTTTCAAGACTATCTTTTCCCCCAATTGAATCTACATATTGTGCAATTATTTGTTCAGCAGTTATTTTAACAAATTGTTTTGCTTCTACTTCAACAGGATTTCCATTTACATCGTACAACTCAACAATACCTTTTGCACTAAGAGGTTTAAGGGTTTCAATTAGTTTGTCTTTGTCTCCAACTACAATTATATAAGCATTATCAGGAGTAATATATTTCTCCGACATTTTTTGAACTTCCTCTATTGTAACTGCATTTAGCTTTTCAAGATATGTTGCATAGTAATCTTTAGCTATATTATATCTTGCTGTATTAAGTGCAAAATTAGCAACTGTTTGTGGACGTTCTAACGATCTTGCAAAAGAACCTGTAGCAACATTCTTTGTTAATTGTAAATCTTCTGCATTAACTGGTTCTGTTCTTATTCTGTTCATTTCATAAACAAATTGAGTTATTGCACTATCAGTTACTGAAGTTCTTACTTCAGCTCCAGCTTCAAATGAACCAATTAATCTATCAGTTGAAAGACTAGAACGAGCGCCATATGTATACCCTTTGTTTTCTCTTAAGTTAAGCATCAATCTGCCGGAAAAAATACCACCACCAAGAATTTCATTGGCAATATTTGCAGGAATAGCATCTGGAGTGCCTGGTTTTAAATCCAAAGGATAAGTAACTTTAATTACAGACTGAACAGCATCATCTTTATCAATTAATGCAATTCGGGTTCCTATATTTTTATCAGGAAATTGATATTCGTGTTTAGGTACAATTCCTTTTGTCCATGATCCAAAATATTTTTTAGCCAGTTCTTTCGATTCTTTTAGATTTATATCTCCAACAATAACAAGATATGTTACGTTAGGTTTGTAATATGTGTTGAAATAAGATACACATTTGTCGCGGGTAATATTACTAACTGTTTCTTTAGTAATGATTTCAGCATAAGGATGATTACCATAAATTAATTTTTGAGCAGCCCTAGAAGCAATAGAATTAGGATCAGTTTCATTAGCTGTAAGTCCTGATATTGTTTGTTTTTTTGCTTTTTCTATTTCATCATCAGGAAAAGTAGGATTTAATAAAACATCTGACATAATGGTTAATAGTTTATCCGAATGTTTTTTTAATGATGATGCATAAATACCGTTTTCGTAAGTATTTAATGTTGCTCCAATAAAATCAACTTCTTCGTCGATTTGTTGTTTGCTTCTATTTTTTGTTCCTGTTCGAAGCATATCGCCTGCCATTCCAACATATCCAACAGCATCGTTTTGCATTATTGGATCTACTGTTATTGAAAGCTGAAAAGAAACCACAGGTACTTTATGGTTTTCAACTACAATTACTTTAAGCCCATTATCTAAGGTAAATGTTTGTGATTCTCCAATTTTTATTTCAGGAGCAGACCCAGCAGTTGGTCTTACGCTTCGATCAATTTGTGCAAAAGAAAAATTTGTAAGGATTGCAAATAGAACTAAGCTTGATACTATATATTTTAACTTCTTCATGATTTTTCTAATTAAAATTTGATTTCTATTATTGTTGAGATTTTGGCAAATAGTAAAGAACAACACGATTATCATCGCGGAAATACATATTTGCAACTCGTTTAATATCTTCTTTTGTTACCGCTAGATATTTATCAATTTCGGTATTTATCAGATTTGTATTTTTATAAAAAGTATAATTTATTGCAAGATTATATGCTCTGCTTTGAATAGATGTGTTGCTATTAACAATTTGGTTTTCAAATTGATTTTGAATTTTTTGAAATTCAGAATCAGTTATAAGCTCATTTCTAACTTTTGTAATTTCCTCATTCATAGCTGTTTCTAATACAAAAGGGTCAACACCAACATTGGGGAAACAATAATTTAAAGCAATACTTGGATCTTCAAAAGGTAAAGGAAAAGAAGCTGCAAATAAAGCCAATTGTTTTTCATCAACGAGCGATTTATATAATCTCGAACTTTGTCCTTGCGACAATAATGTTGAAAGCATATTAACAGCGTAATAATCAGGAGTTCCCATTTTAGGAAGATGATAAGCCTGAAGTACTGCGGGTAATTGAATATTATCATAAACAGTATCTCTTATTTCCTTGTTTTTTATTGGTTCAACCAAACTTGGGCGATAAATTTCAAATTCTCCTTTTGGAATAGTTGCGAAATATGTATTTATTAAAGATTTTGTTTTTTCAAAATCAATATCTCCGGCGATACATAAAACAGCATTATTAGGAACATAAAACATTTTATAAAAGCTAAGAAATTCGTCGTCTTTAGCAGCTCTAATATGTTCTGGATTTCCGATAGTTGTCCATTGATAAGGATGAACTTCAAAAGCTCTTTTTACGGTCTCATTCAATATACTTCCGTAAGGTCTGTTTTCGTAATTCTGTTTGTACTCTTCAATAACAACACTTTTTTGTGTTTTAATTCCGATTGAGTCTACTTTAGCATGAAACATTCGTTCTGATTCTAGCCACAAACCCAACTCCAGTTGATTCGAAGGAAGTATTTCATAGTAATACGTTCGATCACTGGTTGTATTTGCATTTAGGGTTCCTCCTGCTTTTTCAACAATTTCCGAATATTCTCCTCTATTTATATTTTTTGTTCCTTCGAACATTAAATGTTCAAAAAAATGTGCAAAGCCTGTTCTTTCTGGATTTTCATTTTTTGCACCAACATGATAAGTTACTGTTACAGCAACAATTGGTGTTGTATTATCCTGATGCAGAATAACATGCAATCCATTCTCCATATCATATTCAATGAATTCAATTTTGTTAGCTTGCGAGTAAGCTAAACAAGTACCAGCAATAAAAAATGCTGATAGAAGTAGTTTTTTAAATCTCATAATTTGTTATTAGTTTAATGTTAAATTTACTTTTCTTTAAATGTATCGTTGGATGAATAATCAAGTATATCTCCAGGCTTACAATCTAATTCTTTACATATTGCTTCAAGAGTTGAAAACCGGATAGCTTTTGCTTTACCGCTCTTTAATATGGATAAGTTGGCTATGGTAATATCAACTCTTTCCGAAAGCTCAGTAAGGGACATTTTTCTTTTTGCAAGCAAGTTATCAAGGGTGGTTATAATTGGCATTTTACAAGTGTTTAAATGGTTAGTTCCTGTTCTTTTTTTATTTCAGATCCTATTCTATAAATTTCTGCGGCAACTAAAATTATTAAAACCCATAAAAAGTCTAAGAGGGCATCGAAATTAAGCCGAAAATCAAATACTTGTTGATTAATGGTTATATTTTTAAACCAGAAATATTTTAATATTAATGGATATATCATATCAAGAATGGCAGAAACAAAAACAAAAATGGCAATCAGACGAATTCTCCATATATTTTTGGGGTGAAAAGGATTTTCATCTTTTAAAGACGATTTTAAAGACTTAAATATTTTCCATAATAAAAAAATTATATAATAAGCAATTGCTAAAATTAAAATGAAATGGAAAAAATTAAATATTCCAGGCAAACCATATTCTTTATTTAAATTAAAAGATATAAAAGCATCATCAATAATTATATTGTGAGTTGCTCCATCTTTAAGCTCTAAAACCCCTGGCAAGTAAATATTTAAAGGAATATCAACTATTGGGAAAAATGGCTCTAATTCAGGATTAAAATAATTTAATAAAAATAAACCAACCGAAAGAAACAGAAATATTGCTCCAATTATAAGCAAGGCTGTTAAAACTCCATAAATTAGGCTGATTATTCTCTTGTTTTTTATTTTTTGACTATTCATATAATTTATTTTGTAGCGTAATTGTAAGCAAAAGAAATTAATTTTATTGAAATTCAATAAAAAATTCAAGCATAATTAAATTACGAATTATATAAATATCAAATATACAGTTCTTTCACTTGTTTTGTTAAATCTGGATTTTAGATTCATAGATCGAAAAAAAAGAATAAACAACAGAAATATTAAAATTTTTAATAAAAGATTTTGCAATTACGTATAGATTTGATTAACTTTTCAAATCAAAAAAACACGAAAAACCAATTAATTAAGTTCAAACTTTTTATTATGGAAAAAGACACATTACTCGTTCCGTGGGACTTTACAGAAGTAGCTGAATACGCTCTTTTGCATGCAATTAAAATATCTAAAAAATTAAATAACAAGATTACCTTATTGCATGTTGTAAAATCTATTAAAAAGGGAGACGAAGTACAAGATCAGCTCAATAAAGATACTAAGAAGTATTCCGATGAGCATAAAGTTGAAATAGATTCCGCAATAATTGAAGGAAGTCTGTTTGATGTTATTTCTGATTATGCCGAACAAAATAATGTAAGTATTGTTATTATGGGTACTCATGGTATAAAGGGAATGCAAAAGTTTACGGGTAGTTATGCATTAAAAGTTATTGTTGGTTCAAAAATCCCATTTATTGTTGTTCAAGAGGCACCAACAAAAAAAGAAATATTTAAAGATGTTATTCTTCCTCTTGATTATAGAATTGAAGCTAAACAAAAACTTCAATGGGCATTATTTCTGGTAAAATATTTTGGTGTTAAAGTCAATATTGTAGTTCCAACAATTAAAGATGAATCATTAGCTAAAAAGTTATTAGGTAATATCCATTTTGCAGAAAAAATTCTCGATAAATACGAAGTACATTACGAAATTCACAAACTTGAAGGAAGCCACGTTGCAGAAGAAGCTATTACCTATGCAAAGGAAATAGATGCTGATATGGTTCTAATTATGACAACCAAAGATATTGGTTTAACAGATTATGTACTTGGAGCTCAGGAGCAATATATTATTGCAAACCCTGCCAGAATTCCTGTAATGGTTGTTAATCCAAGAACAGACTTGAGCAGATACGGCGGTTTTAGTGCTACCGGAGGATGATTTTTAAAAAGACTTTATATAAAGAAACAAGGAATAACACTCCTTGTTTTTTTATTTTATTTAAAAAATCTAATTTTGACCCTTCAAAAAGTGTTTATGTTAAATACTTAAAAACAAATTAAAATGACTTATATCACAAAAGAAAAGCTCTTTTCAAAAGAGTGGTTTTTTAATTATA
The DNA here is from genome assembly GCA_001769005.1 of Bacteroidetes bacterium GWA2_31_9b. GTDB lineage: Bacteria > Bacteroidota > Bacteroidia > Bacteroidales > UBA12077 > UBA12077. The sequence goes on from MENE01000082.1 coordinate 8,539, forward strand.
GTGTAATTATAATTGGTTCATTTATTCTTGCAGCAGGGTTTGTATATTTTATTGATCCTCACAAGATTGTTCCTGGCGGAGTATATGGTATTGGTATAGTTGTAAAAAATATGACAGCCAATATGATGAATGGAGGTATATATATCCCATTTTTAAAAGAGCCTCTTTTTAAAGATGGATTAGGAATAGGTTTTGTTGGACTGATATTAAATATTCCATTAACAATTTTAGGAATAAAGATTTTAGGGCCAAAGTTTGGAATAAAAACAATATTTGGATTTATATTAACATCTATCTTTATTGATTTTCTGGATACAAAATTTGATGGTGCTCTTGTTGACGATGTACTTTTATCTTGTGTATTTGGAGGAGTATTAATAGGATTTGGATTAGGTTTGATATTTAAATCAAAAGCAACTTCCGGGGGTTCAGATATTATAGCAATGATTGCTGCAAAATATACAAGAATGTCTTTAGGGATTTTATTAATCATTGTTGATTCTATTATTGTTTTATTAGGACTAATTGTATTTAAAGACTGGAAAATACCATTATATTCCTGGATTGTAATATACATTACAGGAAAGGTAATTGATGCCACACTAGAAGGTATTAGCTATGATAAAGCCCTATTTATTATTTCCGATCAATACAACGAAATTCGTGATAAAATAATAAACGACCTTAATCGAGGAGGAACTTTTATAAATGGTACAGGAATGTACCAAGGGTCCGATAAAAAAATAATTTTCACAAATGTAAATAGGAGAGAACAAGCTATTTTACAGGATTTTATTCGTGAAGTAGATCCTAATGCATTTATGACAGTTATTGATGCCCACGAGGTAATAGGGAATGGATTTAAGCCAATGCAGGAGGATTAAAATAAAAAGGGGCTTAAGCCCCTTTTCTATTTAAAATTACTCAAATTAATAAAATTTATATAATTTGATTTATGCTCACCATATAATTCCAGTGATTCTCCAACAATCTTATATGTGCTTTTTTCTCCTGCAATTTTACTAAATAAAATCTCATACTGTTTTCCATTTTCATCAACCATAAGAATTCTAGAAAGATTGTCATGAACATTTGCAGCTAATTTTTCCTGACAAACGGGACAAAAGAAGTCATATTTTTCACCATCACGAATTTCAAATTCTGAATTTGTTTTAATAGAATAATTGCCAAGTTCGGGGCTAAGAAGGATTAAACCAGCATCTTTATGTTCGGTATCTGCTGCTAATATAATGTGGTCGCCTACATTTAAGTATCCTTTACAACGTGGGCAAATAAAGTTATTTTTCATAATGAACACCTCCTTTTTTTGATGGTTTATATAGGGTTTAAAATATTAAATTTAATCAGTAAAGGCTGTGTTTATTATATTATACGTAAAAAGACAGATAGTGTTTTAATTAAACTATAATTTTATAAATCGCTGAGATTTTGAATTTTTATTAGAAGATATCTTTAGAAAATAAATCCCTGTATTTAAATTTGAAATATCAACAGGAATAAATGTTTTATTAGTTTGTAAATGAATCAGAAGGCTTCCTTTTATATCATAAATTTGAACGGAACGTGTAACTTGTCCAAAAGTATTATTAAGTTTTATATTTAAATTATCATCTGCCGGAATTGGAAATAATTCAAAAGAAAGTTGCGGCTCAACTGTATCAATAGAAACAGCAGTGCTTGCACCATTTAAAATCCAATTATCTGGGTCAATTACTATTCCTGTAACTGTTTTTTTAATAGGAATTTTATAAATCTGAGTTTTTTCTTCTTGAAATAATCGTATAAGAGTATCTCCTGAAGAATATTTTATTTTATAATCAACAAACATATTAAATAAAGGAGTTGATGTTGATGAAGTATTCTGAGTAACATTCATCTGTAAAGTGTCATTTTCTTGTGAATATCGTACATAAAATGAAGGAAATCCTTTTCCATAATACCATTGTTCAAAAAACAAATCAAAATCAATACTTGTAATATTTTCTAAAACATTTTTAAAATCATCACCAGTTGCAACGCTATTTTTATAATGGGTTAGGAAATTATTAAGTGTAGCATAAAAGAGTTCATCATTATTTATTTCGTGACGAATGGTATGAATAATAGAAGCTCCTTTTTTGTAAGATAATCCATAATTAAAAATTCTGTTTTCATCCGAAGCATCTTCAAAAGGAATATAAACACTGCCATTTGGCTCGTTAAATGCATAGTCATGAGCAGTTACCATCCAATTTTGTGCATCGTTATATGATGCCAGATTTTCTAAGGCGATATATTCAGAATAGGATGCAAAGCCTTCGTTAATCCATATATCTTGCCAAGAAGCACAAGTAACATAATCACCAAACCATTGATGAGCAAGTTCATGTGATACAAGGTTGTATCCAAAACCACCAAGGGTTGTCATTGTTTGATGCTCCATTCCTCCACCTAACTCAGTTAAGCAATGCCCGTATTTTTCATTCGCAAAAGGATACAAACAAAATTTATTACTGAATAACTCAATGAAATTTGCTGTTTCATCAATTTGAGATTTGTAATATTCTAAGCATTCTGTTGTATTATAAATAAAATTTTGAACTAAAATAGGGTTATTATTTTCAGGGTATGCATATAAAGAATAATCCTGATATTCGCTTACAGCATAAGAAATCAAATAATAATTAATGGGATAATAACATTTCCACTCATATCGGGATTTATCGCCAGCTATACTTGTCACATTTGTTAATAATCCATTTGATCCAACCTTGCAATTATTATGACAGGTGAAATTTAAATACACAGAATCAATCTTGTCTGATAAAACCTGTTTACATGGCCACCATTCGTATGCATGAAAAGATTCAGACAAAGTCCAAGTCGCGTTTTTGCCCCATGAAGAAGAATACTCTGTAGTTACACCACCTCCTGAGGGAGTTCCTTTGTAAAATATTTGAGCAGTAATTTCATCTCCTTTAGTAATGGAAGGATTGAATATATAAAGAATTTCATTATTGCTGTGTGATACAGATTTTTTAATTCCATTAATCATTACAGAATCAATAATCAGGTTATTTTTAAAATCAAAAATCAATGTATCCATTATATCACTGACAACAGTTGCATTTATTAGTGCATTTCCTGAAACATTAACTGACTGATCGGTTACATTTAAATCTAATGCAACAAAAGAAATATCATAATTATCAAGCAATGGATTATAATATTTTAAAACAGTGCTTTTATTACTTGCTGAAGACCTACTTTTATAAGAATCTGGATTTATATCAGAATATTGTGCAAAAACAAAATTGGTAGTTAAAAGCAGAATAAAAAAGGAAAGACTTTTCATAATTCAGAATTTAAATTAATAATCAAAGATAATTATTTAATTTAGGTGAATGTATTAATCTAATTTGCATTTTTAGTAAAAAATCACTATTTATGCTTATAACATAAAATATATATAAATGAAAAAGTCAATAATTTTAATTCTATTATTTGGAATTTTAGGATTAGTCGCAGGGTATTTTCTTTTCGGGAAAATCGGAGGAGAATATGTAAATATAAAAACAATATTTAGCACTTCGTCAAATGCAATTGAGTCTTTGGGACGTAAAATCGCAGGGATCGAAAAAATTAAACAAAACATTTTAATATCTGGCGGTGTTGGAGGTTTGGTAGGATTAATAATTGGTTTACGCAAAAAGTAAACTGTGAAAAAACAGATTTATTAATAATTTAATTAAAAACAAATTATCATGAAACGAGCATTATTATTAAGTAGCATAATTCTTTTTTATTCTTTTGCATTGTATGCGCAAGATTGTGTATTTTATTATCCAAAAACCAAAGGAGCAAAACTAGAATATAAAAGTTTTGATAAAAAAGATAAATTAACAGGAAGAAGCACCCAGTTAGTTAAAGACATTAGTATTAATGGGAATGCGATATCGGCTTTAATTGAATCACAATCGTTTGATAAAAAGGACAAAGATCTTGGTAAAAATGAATTTACAGTAATTTGTGATAATGGTGTTTATTCTGTGGATATGAAGAGCTTTTTAGATCCTGCAACAATGGAGTCTTATAAAGACATGAATGTAAATATTACAAGTGACAATTTGCAGATTCCATCAAATACCAAGGTTGGCGATATACTTCCTGAAGGTAAATTAAGTATAATAGTTAGCAGCGAAGGAATTCCTGTTTTAGATATGAAAACTATAATTTCCGATAGAAAAATTGAGGCTCAGGAACAAATAACAACAGAAGCAGGTGCCTTTGATTGTATAAAGTTAACATATACAATTACCACAAAAATGATGATAAGTGTAAGATATGAAGTTGCAGAATGGTTTTGTGAAGGAGTTGGTTCGGTTAAAACCGAAAGTTATTCAAAAGGGAATTTAATGTCTTATACAGTTTTATCTTCAATTACAAAATAAGGCATATCATTTAAAAATATTATGGTCCCGATATTTCGGGACTTTTTATTTGGTATTTATCCTTCAAAAAATTGATAGTTTTAGTAATAATTTGTAATTTACTATCAGCAATATATAGATTAACTAAAAAAATTACAATTATGATAAAAAGAACCCTGCTCGTTTTGTGCATATCGGTTTTAAGTTTTTCTTGTTTTGCACAGGATTTAATCTATTTAAAAGACAATACAATTATTCAATCAGAAGTAAAGCAAGCAACTTTGGAATTTGTTAAGTATGTTAAATACAACGATTTGGATAACACAGAATATACAGTTGCTACAAGTAATATAGTAAAAATTGTTTTCTCTAATGGATATACCCGAGAATATTCAAAAGAGATTACTGCAAAACCAGAAGTAAAAAGTGAACGGGATAATTATTTTGCTTTAGCAGCAGGATTAGGTAGAAGCTATGGAGGAATAGGTATACGCGCACAAGCTCGATTTGGGAAAAAACAAGGTTTTGGTATTCATGGTGGGGTAGGATACAATCCTTCTGATGCCGGAGGTATTTGTTTTGGTGTTGGAGCTAAATTTTTTTATTATCGTTGGTTATACATAAATGCTCAAGGGGGAATTGTTTCGCATAACTATATTTATGAATATAATTACTTTGACTACAATATAGATTCTTCAGATCCACACTTTGGATTTAGTATATTAATTGGTGGCGACTTTGTTTTTGGTAAACATGCCGGATTTAATCTTGCATTAGGACCAACAATAACAGGCGATGGCACTAAGCTTGGAGCTGATATAGGATTTGTATTTAAATTTTAGGTATTAAAATTTAATTTAATTTTATTGCTGGACAACCTGATCGGCATCAACAATTTTATAGAGCTTATCGGAGCGACGAACTATTTCAGAAATTGGAATTGAACATTTATCTCCTTTTTGAGCTGTTTCTACTTTTATAAGATCAACACGTATTTCTGAAACAAATGTTTGAATAATCCCCGTTGTAGGGCCGGTAATAAGAATTTCGTCGCCAACTGATAAATCATTTGTTTCAATTAAGAATTCGGCAACATTTAACTTTGTAAAATAATTTGTTCCTTTACCAACATATACCTTCCTTTTTGTAGCTCTTGAACCATATTTATTGCTCCATTCACCTATTTTTTCCCCAAGATAATATCCACCCCAAAATCCTCTATTGAAAACAGTTGCAAGTTTCTTTTCCCAAATAACAATTTTATCATCGGTAAAATCAGTATTCAAATATGCTTGAATAGCTTCATTATAGCATTCTGATACTGTTTTAACATATTCAGGTGGTCTTGCACGTCCTTCAATTTTTAGAACCGATACGCCTGCATCTAATATTTTGTTTAAAAAGCCTATAGTCATTAAGTCTTTTGGAGACATAATGTATTCGTTGTCGATTTCAAGTTGATTGCCCGATTCTTTTTCTGTTACAATATATGCTTTTCGACAAGTTTGCAAGCAGGAACCTCTATTAGCAGAATAATTTTTTTCATGTAAGCTTAAGTAACATTTTCCGGAAATAGCCATACATAAAGCCCCGTGAACAAAAAGTTCAATTTTAATAAGATTTCCTGATGGACCGGTAATATTCTCTAGTTTAATTGAATTTGATATTTCTGCAACTTTTTCGAGAGAAAGTTCTCTGGCAAGAACAATTACATCGGCAAATTGAGCAAAAAAACGAAGACTTTCTATGTTGCTTACATTCAGCTGTGTAGATATGTGTACCTCGACCCCAACTTTACGTGCATAATTGATTACAGCCATATCGGAAGCAATAATTGCTGTAATTTTATTCTTTTTTGCAGCATCAACAATATCACGCATTAATGTAAGCTCAGTGTCGTAAATTACGGTGTTTATTGTTAAATAAGTTTTAATATTATTTTCATTACAGATTCCAACAATATTTTCAAGATCATTAAACGTAAAGTTGTTAGATGAATGAGCTCTCATATTCATTTTTTCGATTCCAAAGTAAACAGAATCGGCTCCTCCCTTTATTGCAGCCATTAGTGATTCATACGAACCAACAGGTGCCATAATTTCAAAATCAGCTCTTTTTTTCATAAATATATTGATTGAATCAAAGTGTAAAGTTAAATTATTCAATTCAAAAATTAATATATGAACTCTTTTTCGATTGATTTGTTTAATTCTTTATAATCAGATTTTATTAATAATCTATAAACTTGACTTTCGAACAGTATTTTAATAACTTAATCACAAACCAAAAAAATCAAAAAGCATGAATACTGATAAAACTTTAATTGAAACTTTTGGATATATCAAGAAAGAAGAAAACCTGATTACAGTTGAAAGTAATATTATTCTAAATACATTCGTATTAGAAAGTCAGCATGAATTTCCTGGCTATCATGGGAATATTCCTGAAAAATCACAACCAAGATCTTTATTTTTAATTACTTCAAAAGACTATCAATTTGAAGATATTGCCAGAACTACAAAAAAAATTAAAAAGGTATTTAATCATGATTTTAATGCTTCACAAGGACATATCTATTTCAAATCTGAAACATTATCATGTATAAGATTAAAATATCTTAAAAGTTTTACATTTATTCCTGAACTTCAAAATCTACTTAAAGATGAAGATATAAAATTTTCAAAAAAAAGATTTTTGGAATCAACAGGTTTAATAGTAATTAATAAACGCTTTTATGTTAGTGAAAGGGAAGAAGGACTTTATCAGGATTTAGAAGAAGAATCAAAATACTACCTTGAATTACCAATAAAACTAGAATGGGAAATGTTTAAAAAAATCACATTAGATATTAAAAACAATGTAGATAATATCAATTTTGATGCTGCACAAGGTGTTTTTTATCGTAAATGCGGAATAGTTGATGTTGTTCGTATATATGATCAGGATAAAAATGTTGAACGTCTGACAACTCTAAGAAAATTATATCTTGATGAAATAAACAAGAAACAAAGCACTTTTTAGATTAAAACAATACTAAAAAATAAAAATTAGTAAATAGTTTGATGCTCCTATCATACATTTTATATTTTTGCGTTTTAACAATACATCTTGAAAATATTTATAATGGGAGCGGTTAAGTCAATTTTACTTGGATTACTATTAGGAATCGTTTTTTTAATAATACTCGGAATTTCAGTAGCTTATTTTTATGAAGATGAAGTTACTGAATATTTTATCGATGAACTTAATGAAGTTATTTCTACAAAAATTCAAATTAAAAATGCAGATTTTTCGCTATTAAGAAAATTCCCAAATGCATCAATTGAGTTTCAAAATATTGTTGCTCTTTCTCCTGAAGGATATGAAAAAAGAATTCTAGATATAAAAACTGATACTCTTTTCTTTGCAGAAAGGGTTTTTGTTCAGTTTAATGTAATTGAACTGATATCGAAAAACTATAGAATTAAAAACATTCATTTTGATAATGGCGAAATTCATTTGTTTATAGATAAGTATGGAAAAGAGAATTATATATTTCTAAATCAAGAAAAACAAGACTCAAGTCAGGAATTCAATCTTGAATTAAAAAAAGTAAAGATTACAAACTCAAAAATTTTATATTTTAATCAGGAATCACAAATATATTTTAAATCAAATATTTACAAATCGTTATTTAAAGTAAATCTCTCAGACAAGAATTATATTTTGGACATTCAGTCGAACCAAAGAATTTCTTTTTTAAAATCTGAAACAAGTGATTATATCATTGATAAAAACTTAGAAACTGATTTACGAATAGACATTACAGATAATAAAATTGAATTTAAAAAAGGGGAATTAAGTTTAGATGCAATAAAACTATTTGTAAACGGATTTATAATAAATGAAGAGAATTCAATAATTGACTTAAAAATAGCTACTAGTAAACAATCCGTTAAATCATTATATAGTATATTACCATCAAATTTTCAGAAGGCAATTTTGCCAATACGTATTTTAAAAGGAATTATATCAATAAATATTCATATAGAAGGAGAACTTTCCAAAACAATAAGCCCTCAAATAATTGCCGACTTTGAAGTTCAAAATGCACAAATAGCATTTAATGATAAAGACAAATTAATTGATAACATATTTGTCAAAGGGCGTTTTTATAACCAGGATTTACGAAATGCAGAATTATCAAGAATAGAAATTAATCAGTTTAAATTATCATTGCAAAAGTCAACGGCTAAAGGGAATATTGGAGTAAATGGATTTACTGATCCTTATATAAATATTAATTTTACTGCTGAAATTGATTTTAATGAGTTAAATCAAATTTTTCCTTTAGATACTATAGAAATAATTGAAGGAAGAGGAAAGCTGGGAGCAGAGTATGAAGGGAGTTTAAACGAATTAAGAAATATAAAATTTCAAGATTTGTTTACTAAAGAGTATAACTTGAAATTGAATATTAAAGAAGGCAAAATAAAGCTAAAAGAACATCCTTTAGTTATTGAAAAGCTCAGTGGAAATATTAATATTAATAAGGATGTGTATGCAGATAGTTTGTATTTTAAAATTTCCGAAAGTGATTTTTTTATACATGGTGAAGCATTAAATCTTTTTAACTATTTTACTTTTAATGAATCAGTTAAGGTTAAAGCTGAAATTATTTCAGACTTAATAAATCTTAACCAATTATCTTCGATTTTTTCAGTTGAAAAATCAAATATAGAAAACCCCTCTTATCAATTTCCAAACAGACTAAATTTAGCATTAGATGTAAATATTAAAAATTTTACCCTTGGCAAATTTGAAGCAATAAACATTAAAGGTCGAGTTAATTATAAACCGCGAATGTTTACTTTAAATGAAATTACATTTAATTCTATGGATGGAAGTGCAAAAATTGGAGGCGTTATTGTTCAAAATTACAATTCTGATTTTTTAGTAAAAAGTCAAAGCAGGCTCTCAGGAATAGACATAAACAAGCTATTTTATTCATTTAATAACTTTGGACAGATGTTTATACTTGAAAAAAATATAAAAGGAGATATTGATGGAGTTATTTTTTTCTCATCTGATTTTTCTGATAAAATCATCCTAAATAAAAAATCGGTAATTGCAGAAAGCGATATTACAATTTCAAATGGTGCACTAATTGGATTTGAACCATTAAAAAGTTTGTCGAATTATATAGATGTTAGTGAATTGGAAAACATAAAGTTTTCTACTCTTCACAATCAAATATCAATAAAAGATGAACAGGTTTATATACCTAAAATGGATATTCAATCGTCGGCAATAAATCTTTCTGTATCAGGCACACATAATTTCGACAATTATTTTGAATATCATTTTAAAGTTTTACTTTCAGATGTTCTTGCTAAAAAAGCAAAGCGCAAAGCCGAAATTCAAGGTGCATTTGAGAATGTTGAAGATGACGGGATTGGAAAGACAAATCTTTTTTTGAAAATAAAAGGAACACCCGATGATTATAAAATCAGTTATGACGGGAAGCAGGCCCGTGAAAGCAGGAAAGAAGAATTTAAAAACGAGAAGAAAGAATTAAAAAATTTATTAAATAATGAGTTTGGATGGTACGATTCAGATTCAAGCGTAAAAATAAATACATCAAAAGAAATCAAGGAAAATAACTTCAAAATAGAATGGGAAGAAAAAAACACTCCAATAGAGCCGGAGGAAAAAGAAGTTAAAATTGAATCGAAACAAAAATTTGAGATCGAATGGAATGAAGATTCAACCGATAATTCACTAAAATAAAATTGATTATAACGATTAATTAAACTGGAATATTATTTTTGTAATAATGAACTTCTAAAAACATAAACGAGTTGAATATCTATTCAAGAAAACAAAAGTGGAAAGTCATATTATTAGCAATTGCTTTAGTAATTGGAATAGGTTCGTTTATAATAACCAACAATTTAGTAAAAAAACTTGCAATAGAAGAACGCAAGAAAGTAGAATTGTGGGCTTTAGGAACAAGCCAGCTTTCAGGAATTGATACCGATGAACGTGATTATTCTTTTATTATTGAAGTTATTAAAAA
>MENE01000082.1:19182-25968 GCA_001769005.1 Bacteroidetes bacterium GWA2_31_9b
AGGAGATAAAAACTATATTTATTACAAAGAATCAACCATACTTACTCGCTTATATTACTTTCCTCTTATTCAGTTTGGAGTGATTGCAATGTTTCTTTTGGTTTCATATTTAGCTTTTAGCAGTTCGCGTAAGGCTGAACAAAACCAGGTTTGGGTTGGCATGTCGAAAGAAACGGCACATCAATTAGGCACACCGACATCATCATTAATGGCAAGTGTGGAATTATTAAGATTAAAAAATGTTGATGAATCTCTAGTTGATGAACTTGAAAAAGATGTTAAGCGATTGGAGAAAATTACCGATCGCTTTTCTAAAATTGGTTCAACCCCAAAACTCAAAAAAATAAATATAGTAAAGGTTTTATTCGATTCTGTTCAATATATCAAATCTCGATCATCGGAGAAAATACGATTTGAATATAATTTTTCTGAAAACGACCAGATTTTAGTTCCATTAAATATTCATCTCTTTGAGTGGGTAGTTGAAAATGTATGTAAAAATGCAATTGATTCAATGGGAGGTTCGGGACGAATTTTAATAACACTTGACGATAGAGTTCAGTATTTGTTTATAGATTTTAATGATGAGGGAAAAGGAATTCCAAAATCAAAATACAAAACAATTTTTCAACCCGGGTTTACTACAAAAGAAAGAGGATGGGGTTTGGGTTTAAGCCTTTCCGAACGAATTATTGAATCGTATCACAACGGAAAAATTTTTGTTAACCATTCAGAAATAAATAAAGGAACAAGTATTCGTATAGTTTTAAAAAAATAAAACCCTTCAAGTGTTATTACTTCAAGGGCTTTTTTGTGACCCCACCAAGAATCCCTGCCTGACTGCCTGTGTCAGCACGGCAGGCAGGGAACTAGGATTTAAAGTTTATCAATAATTTCTTTGATTATTCTCCTGCCAGTAGTAGTCTTATAATATTTTTCGAGTTCACGTGCATTTACTGTTGATTCGGTTTCTTTTTGAAATACCAATATCCAGGGAATAAATGCTTTAGTTGATTTAGTTTTGCCGGCATTATGTTCAGTTAAACGCTTAGATGGATTCTGAGACATTCCAATATATATTCGATTGAAATTGACGCTATATAAAGCGTATACAAAAAACATTTTAAATAAAGTTAAAGTGACCCCACCAAGAATCGAACTTGGATTTAAAGTTTAGGAAACTTCCGTTCTATCCATTGAACTATGGGGCCATTGATTCGACACAAAATTAGATATTTTAATCAGATATACAATACATCAATTTAAATAAGCACTATTTGGTATTACAATATAAATGAAAAGAAGGCTTTTAATTTATGGTAAGAAATTTGCTTGTAACTTTCCTTCGTTTTATACGTCATTTACTTTTGATCCTAATTTAATAATCAGCATGAAAAGACAAATTCTCTTAATCCTAATTGTTTTTAATGTAGTTGTATCATTTGCACAATGCATTGAAGGTAAAATAACCGATACAAAAAACAACCCAATAGCATTTGCAACTATTTTTTGTGAAAGCTTATCCAAGGGAACAACATCAAATATTGAAGGATACTACAAACTCGATTTTCCTAAAGGAAATCATGTAATTATTGTTCGTTACCTTGGATATAAAACGAAAGAATTTGTTGTTCAGTGTTCAGCAGAAACACAGCATTTTGATATCGTTTTAGAAGAGCAAGCATACAAAATCCCTGAAGTTCGAGTTATGGCTAGTGGCGAAGATCCTGCCTATTCAATTATGCGAAAAGCTATTGCAATGAGTTATTATTATTTAAATCAAGCAGAAGAGTATAATTGTAGGGTTTATTTAAAAGGATCGGGAATGTTAGTTAAGGCTCCCATGTTACTAAAAAAGAAATTAGAAAAAGAAGGTCTCGAAGAAGGAAAATCAATGGTAATAGAAAACATTACTGATCTTCATTTTAAATTACCAAATACGATTGAAGAAAAAGTTATATCTATTCGTAGCTCTGATAATACGAACGATGTTTCTCCCATGAGTTATATTACGCTTTCTTTATATCAAGACAATAATGGTGTTGTTTCTCCTTTGGGGAAAGATGCATTCAGTTATTATAAGTTTCAATTAGCGGCATCATTTTACGATCAGGATTATTTGGTTCATAAGATTAAAGTTATTCCAAACCGTACAGGGTTCGATGTTTATTCAGGATATATTTATATTGTTGAGGGTTTTTGGCATTTACATAGTGCAGAATTAAAACTGGAACAAAAAATGTTTACTATTGATATAAACCAAATATACTCTCCCGTTGATAAAGATGTGTGGATGCCTGTTAGTCACGATTTCGATATTGTTATAAAAGCCATTGGTGGAGAATTTCGTTATCGGTATGTGGCATCTGTTTCAAACTTCAAGGTTAAATTGAATTCTGCATTGGATCATAGCATTTATAAAAACTTACTTACCGAATCAAAAGAGCTCGCTGAGCAGGAAAAAGAAATAAATAACTCAGTACAAAATCAAATTAAAAACTTAACCCAAAAAGAAAGTTTATCGAAATCTGAATCTAAAAAGTTGAAGAAATTAATTAAAAAAGATGTAGAAAAATCAATACCAGAAAAAGAACTTGAGTTAAAAGAAAGTTATACACTCGATGATAGTGCAGAATTAAAAACAGTAAGTTATTGGGATTCAATTCGGCCAATTCCATTAACTATAAGCGAAAAAAGCAGTTATAAAGTTAAAGATTCAATAGAAATTAAAGTTGAAAAAAATCCATTGTATTTAGATTCTTTAAAACGCGACAAATACAAATTTACCTGGAGAAAATTATTACTTGGAGGAACCTATGAATTTTCCGAAAAACAAAAGTTTTCATATGGAGGGCTTTTTGGACTTACCAATTATAATTACAATACTGTTGATGGATTTAAATATCAAACTTATTTTAATTACAAGCTTGACAATCTGCAAGGTAAGCTATTCAATATTACACAACATACAGCCTACGCTTTTGCCCGCGAACGAATGACAAGCTATTTCAATATTGATTATCGTTACAATGGAATAAAAAGAGCATATTTAAGTTTCGAAGGAGGTAGAAACACTGTTGATTTTAATGAAACATCGGGCATTTCGAATAACTTGAACCTGATAACAACATTATTATTAAAAGAAAATTATCAAAAACTATATCAGAAAGATTATGCAAACATTGGGCATAAATTTGATATTGTTAATGGCCTAATTTTAAATACTCAATTCGAATATGCTCAACATTCTGAGCATGTAAATCATAGTGATTTTTATTTTTTCGATCCATATAATAAAGATTTTACTTCGAATATTCCTCAAGCAGATAATTTAAGTACAAATCTGATTAGCAAACATGACGCATCTGTTCTAAAAATAGGTATTACATATACTCCTCAATATTTTTATAAAATTAAAGATGGAGTAAAACAGATGGAATATTCAATATATCCAACTTTTGAATTAAACTATAAAAAAGGGATAAATGATTTTCTTGGTAGCGATGTGGATTACGATTTACTTGATCTAACAATAAAACAATCAATTTCTACTCAACGCCTGGGAACAATTAGTTACAATTTAACAGGAGGAACATTCCTAAATACAAACAAAATGTATTTTGCCGATTATAAGCACTTTGGAACAAATAGCCCCTTTTTAATATCATCAAGTGATTATACATCGTTCAGGACATTAAATTATTATGAAAACAGCACCAATACAAGTTTTATCGAAGGCCATGTTCGATTAGTAAGTAATCGTATTTTGTTAAAAAGAATACCCGGACTAAACAAAACGTTGATGAACGAAAATATCTACTTAAATTATCTGGCAACAAATGGCAATAAGCCATATTATGAAGTAGGATACGGATTAAACCAAATTTTTTTAATGTTTAATGTTGAGGTTTTTGCAGGTTTCGAAGGAAGTCAATATAAATATACTTGTTTAAAAATTGGTATTCCATTTCTTAATAAAAAGAATGATTCAATTACAATTGGAATAAATTAATCAGTATTTCATAGTTGTTTTTTATACCACTCGTTCCGAAGTTAGTTTTCCTTCGGAACGTTTTATATTCTACCAATCCATAAATTTTAATATTCATTTCCTAAATCTTTTTATTACTTTTACAGATTCTTAAAAAGGAATTTGTTAATTATGAGTGCTCTGGATATTGTTTTTGGCATCTTATTTTTATGGAGTATATATCGAGGTTTTACCAAGGGATTTATAATTCAGCTAGCAACATTAGTAGCTTTGCTTTTAGGAATTCTTGGAGCAGTTTATTTTTCTGATTTTACTTCCGAAATGCTTTCAACAAAACTTGATTTTTCAAATCAATATCTACCTGTTATTGCTTTTGCAATAACATTTGTATTAATTGTAATTGTGATTCAACTTATTGCACGATATTTTAATAATATAGCCGAAGATAGTGCCTTAGGTCCTTTTAACTGGGTTTTAGGTGTTTTATTTTCTCTTGTTAAAATGGCATTTATTATTAGTGTTATAATTGTGCTTATTAATAAAGCAAATACAAAGTACAATTTTATGTCAGAAGAAACTAAAGAAAAATCTTATTTATACAAGCCTTTGTCTAATTTTGCTCCCAAGATTTTCCCATACTTAAAATTTGAAAAAATTCGAGAAAAACTAGAAATAGAAAATAAAAATACACAGATTTAATAAATAATAAATAATTCAAAAATGGATACAAAAAATTTAGGATTCGATTCAAAACTGATTCATGCAGGAGATTTTGAAGATGCATTAGGAAGTGCAGTAACACCAATTTACCAAACATCAACTTTTGCTTTTAAAAATGCACAACATGGAGCAGATTTATTTGCAGGACGAGAAAAAGGCTTTATATATACACGTATTGGAAACCCTACAATTGGAGCTTTGGAAAATAAGCTTGCTGAACTTGAAAATGGATGTGGAGGAATTGCATTGGCATCAGGAATGGCTGCCGTAACTACAGTTTATATGACATTTTTAGGTCAGGGCGAACATGTGGTTAGTACTAGTGCTGTTTATGGTCCTAGTCGTGGTGTTTTAGAAAGTCATTTTGCAAAATTCGGTGTACAATCAACATTTGTTGATACATCAAATTTAAAAGAAATTGAAAATGCTATTCGTCCGAATACAAAACTATTGTATTTGGAAACACCGTCCAATCCAACAATGGCATTAACAGATATTAAAAAAGCTTCAGAAATTGCTCATAAGCATGGTATTATCGTTGTTGTTGATAATACTTTCTGTAGCCCCTATTTGCAAAACCCACTTGATTTAGGTGCTGATGTTTCATTACATTCATTAACCAAATTCATTAATGGTCATGCCGATATCGTTGGTGGAGCTTTAATTGCAAAAGATCCTGAAATTTATGCTAAACTTAGAAAAACAATGGTTTATATGGGTGGCAATATGGATCCACATCAGGCATATATGGTAATCCGTGGTGTTAAAACCCTTAGTTTACGTGTTGACAGAGCTCAGGAAAGTTCACAAAAAGTAGCTGAATATTTAGAGAAGCATCCTAAAGTTGCTTGGGTAAAATACCCAGGATTAAAATCTTTCCCACAATATGAATTAGCAAAAGAGCAGATGAAAGGTTCTGGTGCAATGATAAGCTTCGAACTTAAAGGTGGTTACGATGCAGGTGTAACTTTAATGAACAATGTACATTTAGCACTTTTAGCTGTATCTTTAGGTGGTGTTGAAACATTAATTCAACATCCAGCATCAATGACACATGC
This sequence comes from Bacteroidetes bacterium GWA2_31_9b, assembly GCA_001769005.1. Lineage (GTDB taxonomy): Bacteria > Bacteroidota > Bacteroidia > Bacteroidales > UBA12077 > UBA12077. The sequence continues at coordinate 24,952 of MENE01000082.1, forward strand.
TGGATTGCCTAAAGAAGCAAGATTACAGGCTGATATTACTGATGGATTAATTCGTTTTGCTGTTGGTATCGAAAACGTTGAAGATATTATCGCTGATTTAGATCACGCTTTAGCGAAAATTTGATAAATTAACTTATTGTCACACTGAGCTGGTCGAAGTGTGAATTGGTATAAGTCATGTTTCGACAAGCTCAACATGACTGTTCTATAAAAAATAAAAAATGAATTTTGTTGAAGAGTTAAAATGGAGGGGCATGTTACATGATGTTATGCCCGGCACTGAAGAGCAATTAAAAAAAGAAATGACATCGGCATATGTTGGAATTGATCCAACAGCTAACTCATTACATATTGGTCATTTAGTGAGTGTTATGATGTTGAAACATTTTCAGGCTGCTGGTCATAAACCAATGGTTTTAGTTGGAGGTGCAACAGGAATGATTGGCGACCCTTCTGGCAAATCACAGGAAAGAAACCTGCTTGATGAACCCACTTTACGATATAACCAAGAATGTCTTAAAAAACAACTTGAAAAGTTGCTTGATTTTAGTTCTAATTTACCAAATGGTGCAGAAATGGTAAATAACTACGACTGGATGAAAGACTATTCATTTCTTGAGTTTATCCGTGATATTGGAAAGCACATTACTGTAAATTACATGATGGCTAAAGATTCGGTTAAAAAACGAATTGGAGATGAATCAAATACCGGAATGTCTTTTACCGAGTTTTCATACCAACTTGTTCAGGGTACCGATTTTTATCATTTGTACAAAACAAAAAACTGCAAATTACAAATGGGAGGTTCAGATCAGTGGGGAAATATAACTACCGGAACAGAATTAATCCGACGCAAAACTGGAGGTGAAGCTTTTGCTCTTACCTGCCCGCTTATTACCAAAGCCGATGGTAATAAATTTGGAAAAACAGAAGAAGGAAACGTATGGCTCGATCCAGAATTAACATCACCATATAAATTTTATCAATTCTGGTTAAACGTTTCCGATGAAGATGCTG
>MENE01000082.1:26034-29650 GCA_001769005.1 Bacteroidetes bacterium GWA2_31_9b
CGGAAAATCAACAACAGAAGAATTAAAAATGCTCGACGAAAAAACGTTTTTATCCGTTTTCGATGGCGTTCCAATGTTCGATGTTGTAAAAAGTAAAATCGACTCTGGGATTAATATTTTGGATTTATTAGCACAAGAAACCCAGGTGTTTCCATCGAAAGGAGAGTTGCGTAGAACGATACAGGGCGGGGGAGTGAGTTTAAACAAAGAAAAAATTGAAAATGAGGAAATAATCATTGGTTCTGATCGTTTGCTCAATAACAAATATTTGCTTATTCAAAAAGGGAAAAAGAACTATTTTTTAATAAAGGCAATTTAATTTAAACGCAATGGCTAGAATTATTTTATCACGTAAAAAAGAATGGGCTAACAGGGCTCGTAAATTCAATGTTTTTATTGATGGTGAAAAAAAGGACACAATCGCGAATGGTGAAATTAAAGAAATTGAACTTGATCCAGGAAAACATAAAATTATGTTAAAGGTTGACTGGTGCAGTAGTCCAGAGTTGGAGCTTGATTTAAAAGAAGAAAAATCAAAAACAATTGAAGTTTGTAGTTTTAAAGCAAATCGATGGTTAATGCCTATTTTGTATATTATTGTAGGTATTTATTTTATTGCAAAATTTGTATATAAAATTGACCTTACCATTGTATTGTATTTAGTTCTTCCATTAACATTAGTGTATATTTATTACTTAAGCTTTGGCCGCAAGAAATATATAGAAATAGAAGAAATTTAATTCTGTGTCAATTAATAGTGCTAAAGTTTTTTGAAGGTTATTTTAACATTAGAATAACATAAAATTCATCATGCAGGAAAATTATAACTATAATTCTATGGATATTATTCAGTTTATTTTTAAACACAAATGGCCAATTATAGTGGTTACATTGATTGCTGTCATTGCTTCGGTAGTTGTTTCATATATGATAACTCCCAAATTCAAATCATCAGTGATTTTGTTTCCAAAAACACAAGTTGCTGCTTCTCATGCATTAACCACAAGCGAGTTGCTCGATCCTGATGATCATATTATGAATTTTGGTGATGAAGAAGCAACAGAACAACTGATACAAACCTTATATTCCGAAGAAATACGATTTAAAATCATCGATAAGTTTGATCTTTTAAATCATTATAAGATCAATTCAACAAGCAGTTATCCAATGACGAAATTACATGATGAATTTTCAAAAAACATTCGATTTAAACGAACAGATTACATGGCAATTCAGATTGAAGTTATGGATTCCGATCCGCAAATGGCTGCTAATATTGCCAATGAGATAGCTCTTTTACTCGACTCTTCTCTAAATAAAATGCAAAAAAATGTTGCTGTTGAGATATATAATATGGTTGAAAATCAACACAATAAATTAAAATCAGAAATAAATTTAATAGAAGAATCGATAAAAAATATTTCCAAAACCGACCCTAAATACATTTCATTGTCAGAACAATTGGTAAATGAAAACAAACGATTAAGCGATATGAAATCAAAATTGGTTGAGGCCGAAGTTAATGCAACCCAGAGCTTACCGCGTAAATTTGTTGTTGCTAATGCTTATGCTGCAGAAAAAAAATCATATCCTGTTCGATGGGTAATTTGTGCTGTTTCAACAATATCAGCTTTTATTTTTGCTGTTTTAATGATGTTGTTTATCGAACGATACAAAGATTTGATTATAAAAAAATAACAGCATCTTGATTGCAACTAAAAACAAAGTTTGGTTTTATTGTGTTTCGTTGCTTTTTATAGCAATTAACATTGCTTTTATTATTTATGACTGGTATTATATTGCACTTCTCCCGGTTGTATTAATTTATATTTTTGCAGGTATTTTTTCGCTTGACAAGTTATTATTAACGATTGTTTTTTTTACTCCACTATCCATTCAGTTAAGAGATTTATTTCCAGACATTTCTGTTAATCTTTCTTTACCTACAGAGCCACTATTAATAGGTGTTTTAATCTTATTTATTTTTAAATTGTTGCTAGATGGGATTTTTGATAAAAAAATCTTAATTCACCCGCTAAGTATAGCAATATATATAAACTTATTCTGGCTTCTTATTACCAGTATTACAAGTACAATGCCTGTTGTTTCTTTTAAGTTTTTGCTTTCACGATTATGGTTTGTTGTAGGGATGTATTTTTTAGCAACACAGCTTTTTAAGGATAAAAAAAACATAGAAAGGTTTATCTGGTTATATGTTTTTGGCCTTCTAATAGTAATAGCTTATACGAATTATCGTTTATCGGGGTATGGATTTAATAACCAAAGGGCATCGAATTGGGTTACCTGGCCTTTTTTTAGCGATCATACTTCGTATGGGGCAATGCTGGTTATGTTTCTTTTTCCGTTGTATTATTTTATGGTAAGAAAAAATAAGGATTTGTTGTTTCAGACTCTTTCAGGGATTGTTTTTTTAATATTTGTATTTGCCATAATTTTTTCATATACCCGTGCAGCATGGTTGAGTTTATTTGCAGGAATAGGTATTTGGATTATTGTAAAACTTAAACTTCGATTTAGAACAATCTTTATAACAGGAATTGCACTTATAATACTCTTTTTTATAAGTTACTCTTCGTTTATTAGAAATATTGAGAAAAATGAAGCAGAGTCGTCTGGGAAATTCTCTGAGCATATTGAATCAATGGTAAACATTACTTCCGATGCTTCAAATCTTGAACGATTGAATAGGTGGAAATGTGCACTGAGAATGTTTAATGAAAAACCAATTTTTGGATGGGGTCCCGGGACATACAAATTTCAATATGCACCCTTTCAGTTTTCCTATGATAAAACAATTATCAGCACCGATTTTGGTGATTTAGGAAATGCTCATAGTGAGTATCTTGGACCATTAGCCGAATCAGGTGTTTTTGGACTGTTATCGTTTCTTCTCATTGTTATTACAACCCTAATAACAGGTGTAAGGGTTTTCAGAAATTCACAAATTATCGAGGTAAAGCAATTAGCTTTATATATAACATTGGGATTAACAACCTACTTTGTACATGGAGTTTTAAATAATTTTCTTGATTCCGATAAAGCTTCAGTTCCTGTTTGGGGATTTATGGCAATGCTAGTTGCACTCGATGTATATAATAAAAAGAGTCAAATTTAATTATACGCCAGATAGGTTTCTTTACTTTTTTCCCCAATAAATTTATTTCTATAAATTTCTAATTCATCAATTCATTAGAATAAATTTTTAAAAAAAGAAAGTTTCAACAAAACAGATTCATTAATTGATATGTAAGTAAAAGAATTTTACTTTTATAAAGAATTTAATTTTATCAAAATGAAACCTCCATGCAAAAGGTTTTGCGCAAAAAAAGATGAATAAATTTATTTTACCGATTTTAACATTTTAGAAGTATGGCATGGAGGTTCACGAGCGGAATGTGGGATGGATTGGTGGGAGCGAGTAACAAAAAAAAATAAAATAACAGAAATAACAAGCAGATAATTAACTAATAATCAATAACGTAAAATTTTTAAACGAATGAAAAACAGTATTATCATTTTTATTATATTTTTCAGTACAAGTAATTTAATTGCAATTCAAAACCAATCTGATACTATTGTTAAAAATTCAACTGAA
>MENE01000083.1 GCA_001769005.1 Bacteroidetes bacterium GWA2_31_9b
CAGGTTAATTTTAGTTTTTAGACAGACTGCCGTTAGGCAACATAAATTCTGAAAAAAATAATCTTCATCGCATTTGGATTTTACTAATTAAGTACCTATATTTGTACTCGTATAGACACTTAAAATAATAAATTATGATTGCAGCAAATTTTACAGAATTTCGAACTAAACTGAAGAACTTCCTTGATAAAGTCGAATCTAATAATGAAACTTTAATTATAAAGCGTGGTTCAGGGAAAGGAACAGTAATGATTTCTTTGGACGAATATAATTCTATTATGGAAACAGTTCATTTGTTAAGTTCCAAAATTAATGCTGATAGATTATATGAATCAATTAGACAAATGAAAGAAGGAAATATTATTACTGAGAATCTAATTGAAGAATAATGAGAATAATATTTTCAAAAATCTCTTGGGAAGATTATACTTCATGGCTGCATGAAGATAAGAAGATGCTAAAGAAAATTAATGACTTAATAAAAGACATACAAAGGAATCCTTATGATGGAATTGGGAAACCTGAACCTTTAAAATATGATTTATCTGGATACTGGTCTCGACGGATTGATAGAGAGCATAGACTAGTTTATCAAGTGGATGAAAATGAAATTCGAATTTACAGCTGTAAGTATCATTATGACAAATAATATTTACGTTGCCTAACAGCGCTTCGCATTTTATGCGGGGTGAAGTGGTTTTCGAACATTTTTACTATTTTTAAACATTATTATGCGGACAGGAACGCTGGGCGAAAACCCGCACGAAACCTAGCCGCAGACCGTCAGACTGTCTAGAATTTACATACTTTCCCCTCACGATTTACATTCTAGAGAGAATCTTAATTTCATCAGATATTCAAACCAATATTTGAATTAAAGGCTTATTTTTGTGTTATAACTTTAAGAAATATGACACAGGATTCAGCAATAAAACTATTCAACGACAAGCAAATAAGAACTCTTTGGGATAATGACCAAGAAAAGTGGTTCTTCTCAATAGTTGATGTAGTTGGAGTATTGACTGGAAGTCCTAACCCTCGTAAATATTGGAGTGTTTTAAAAACAAGACTTAAGGCTGAGGGAAGTCAGTTGGCTACAAATTGTAGTCAACTGAAAATGCTTTCATCTGATGGAAAGTACTACAAAACAGACGTAGCGGACACAGAACAACTTTTTCGCTTAATTCAATCTATTCCATCACCTAAAGCAGAACCATTTAAACTTTGGTTGGCAAAAATTGGAAGAGAACGAATAGACGAAATTGAAGACCCTGAAATTGGTATTGACCGACTAATGGAGACCTATTTACGAAAGGGTTATTCAACATCATGGATAAATCAACGACTTAAAAGCATTGAAGTTCGAAAAGAACTTACCGATGAGTGGGAGAATCGTGGAGTGAAGAAAGGACAAGAATATGCAATTCTCACCGATGAAATAACAAAGGCATGGAGTGGTTTTACAACAAAACAATACAAGGAATTCAAAACACTTAAGAAAGAGAACCTGCGTGACCATATGACCAATCTTGAATTAGTTCTAAATATGCTTGCAGAGGCAACAACAACTGAAATTTCTAAGGAAAAGAAACCGAAAACATTTAAAGAAAACCAGAAAATTGCCAAGCAAGGTGGTACAATTGCAGGAAATACTCGAAAAGAAATTGAAGCGAAATCAGGAAAGAAAATAGTTACTAGAGAGAATGCGAAGCAACTAATTGAGAAAAAGAATAAAGAACTAGACAAATAAACGGCCAGCATACAACATTGGCTCACATTTTATGTGGGTTTACTCCCTTCGGACGTGAAAAAGTTCAGCGGTTATTTGACATGTATTTTTTAACTCTAGTTATTAGACAGACTGCCGTTAGGCACAATTAAAACCAACATATGAAAAATAAACTTTTATTGCTATTTACTTTGTCAGTTTTAATTTTAGTTTCGTCATGCTCTAAAGACGATGACGAGATAATCCCTGAATCAGAGTTAAGTGAATACAATCTTGATATTATTAGTTATTTTAAAGATGTAGCATTAGGTTTTGAAGATGGTAACTCGTCTAACATTATTCGTAAATGGAAATCTCCTATGAAGATATATTTAGATGAAAATCCTTCTTCATCAATAAATACCAAAGTGGAACAAACCGTAAACGAAATAAACGAGCTTTCAACTGATGGGTTTTTAATAGAGATAGTAAACGATGCTAACCTTTCTAATTGCTATATTTTTTTGGGTCAGCTTCAGATTTCATTGAAAAATTCCTGATGCAGATGGTCAAATAGGATCAAACTATGCACTTTTCCAAGTTTGGTGGAATAATAACATCATAAATAAAGCAAGGATTTTTATTGATACTAATCGCCCAAATTTAACTCAACAAAAAAGTCTGGTTTTAGAAGAAATTACTCAATCATTGGGACTTGGAAAAGATTCACCTAGATATCCAAATAGCATATTCTATGAAACACCCAACAATGGAGGCTTTTCAACAGAATATGCAGAGATTGACAAGGAACTAATAAGGCTTTTATATCATCCAAAAATTAAGGCCGGATTGACTGAAAATCAAGTCGATGAATTATTGAGGTCTATTTTAATCAACGAATAAAAGTACATAGCATTAGATAGCCTCCATTAAATTTTTGAAACAAGAAAATGGAAACAATTATTTGAATATAAAATATGAATTGAAATATGAATAAGAAATTTTACCATCAAAAAGGGTTCTACTTGACACTTTTAACATCAATCTTGATTATCTCAGTATCATTGATAACTCAGTATAAAAAGGCTTTGTTTGTTCATGAAACCGGGAACATAAAAATTTTTGGAAGTTTAGGAACTTTATTAGCAATTGGACTATTATTGAAATGGAAATTTGCGAGAGAAATTTTAGGTGTTTTTTCTTTGATAGCATTTGTTGCGATAGTAATAATAATGATAAATACAAACAAAGAATTTTTAATATCATATGGAATCTTATTGATAACGTTGACATTAATAATTTTGCTTTTAATTTTTTCTAAATCAGTGAAATCTTTTTTGAATAATAGGTAGTGCTTTTTTAAGAAATTGAAATATAAAAATTTTACGTCAGGCTCACATCGACTCTCGTTTTATGAGAGCCTCCTTAGTTATTTAACTTTTATTATTTACCTTTAATTTTTTAACGGGTGAAAGTAACATTATGCAAAACTAAGCGAAATATTTTCATGAGTGCAAGTGAATAATTACACACACATTATCTATACTTAAGACCATGAGCAGTCATGTAAGACAATAAAATCAACAATAACAGATTAGTAACTTATGACAGGATTTAAAATTATCACTGCAGACAATCAAGAAATAAAATTTGAATTTTATCTCGACACAGCACCTATAACATCAAAGGCATTTATTGATATTTTGCCATTTAAAAGGACTTTTTACCACGCAAGGGTTTCCGGACAAGAATTTTGGATAGACAATGTTCCTCAACTTGATATTATTCAAGAAAACGCATCTGTATTTACAGAACCGGGTGAAGTTGTATTTGGCCCGAAAAAACCTGTTAGGACTAAAACGGCAAATTGTTTTGGTATATATTATGGTGAAGGTAAAGGACTTGACGCTTGTAACATTTTCGCAAAGGTTATAGATGGTGATAAGCAGAAATTAGTTGACTTGGGTAACCAAATATGGAAAAATGGTTCTCAAGAATTAACCATTTCGCTAACATAATTTTTTATACAACAGACTTAATAGCGGCAATTTTAACCCGGGTTTTATAACCCAAAAAGGAAATAGAAAATGATAACAGAAATAAGAATATATAAGCTGAGAGAAAACACAGCATCAGTATTTCATAAAGTATTTACAGAACAATCGATACCAATGATGAAACGTTGGAATGTGAATGTTTTAGATTATGGTTTTTCATTAATTGACAAAAACAGCTTTTACTTAATTCGCAATTATGAAAGTATTGATCAACGAAAAGAAAGTCAAGATGCGTTTTATGGAAGCGATGAATGGATAAATGGACCCGAAAAACAAATTATGGAATGTATTGAAACATATAATACTTCAATTGTTGACAGCAAGAAATTGAAAATAAGCAAAACGGATTTAAAATAACAAACAAAATTGCACCGCTCACATCATCTTATATTTCATGCGGGTTTTAGCGGGTTTTTGACATTTTTAATTATCATTATTTTTCAATGGGCAGACAGGAACGCTTGGCGGAATTCCCGCACAAAACGTAGCCAAAGACCGTCAGACTGTCTAAAAACCTCCTTTATGAACAATTGGGATCAACTTACTAACAGTCAGCGATTTGTCTTTAGTTTTTCTTGCTAATAGCCCTATTTTTAAGTATCTTGGAAGAAATTAAACCTTCTGCTTATGAAATTCATTCAGGGTGAAAACAGAAATCAAATCACATTATTCCCTGTTTCTTTAGATCAATCTATTTCCATTGATAACGAAGTTCGACTCATTGATTTATTCGTGGATAGCCTATCCCTTGAAAAATTAGGTTTTAAAATGGATTTCCAGGAAAACGGACGTCCTGGATATCATCCCGGGTGCCTTTTAAAACTTTTCATCTATGGTTATTTAAACAAGGTGCGTTCTTCAAGGGATTTAGAAAAAGAAACTTCCCGAAACATTGAAGTAATGTGGCTCTTAAAAAGACTCCAGCCTGACCACAACACCATTTCAAACTTCAGGCGTGATAATAATGTGGCTATCAAAAAAGTTTTCCGTCAAACCGTTACCATTGCCAAACATTTCAACCTTATCGGTGGAAAGCTTATTGCCGGTGATAGCAGTAAGTTCAGGGCTCAAAACAGCAAGAAAAATAATTATAACCAAAAGAAAATCGACCAACATATTCAATATATTGATAATAAGCTGGATGCTTACAATAACGAACTCGCTCAAAACGACGGAGATAACTCCAGAATTGATGAATTAAAGAAGGATATTAAAAATCAAACCGACAGAAAAGAAAAATACAACCAGCTCGAAAAACAATTGCACGAAACAGGTCAGGAACAAATCTCAACATCAGACCCCGAAAGCCGGCAGATGATTACTCGTAACAACATTACCGAAGTGGCTTATAATGTGCAAACTTCGGTGGATGAAAAAAACAACATTCTAATTGATTATAAGGTTACTAACAACAACGATAGCAAAGCAATGGGAAATATGCTCCGAAGAGCTAAAAGCATATTACGAGATAACTCTTTTACTGCTTTATACGATAAAGGATATCATACTGGTAGCGAATTTAAAACAGCTAACGATTTAGGTGTTGATGTACTGGTGGCCATTCCTACACTGCCTTCTTCTTCTCAGTCTCCCTGCACCGATTACAACTTAGATAAATTCTATTACAACAAACAAGACGATACCTATACCTGCCCTCAGGGACAAATACTTAAATCCAACGGAAACTGGTACTCCGAAAAAAATACCCGGTTTAAACAATATAGAACCAAGGTTTGCAGAAATTGCTCTGTGAAGCATTTGTGCACAAGATCAATTAAAAACCCAAGAATCATTCAACGTAGCCAATACGCCGAATATGTCGAAAAAAATAAGGAAAACTTCGATAAATTCAAAAATATATACAGAAAACGGCAGGCTATCGTGGAACATCCTTATGGTACTATTAAACGACAATGGGGATTTTCTTATATTCTCACTAAAAAAGGCAAAGATAGAGCTGAATCTGAAATGGGGTTGATTTTTACTGCTTATAACCTTCGTAGGATATTCAATATTCTGGGTAAAGAACTTTTCCGTAAATACATCGAAGCTCTTTGCATTCAATTATATCATATTTTAATCAAAATAGAAACTGTTTTTTGCTCTTTTTCTAAATCTTACAAATACTCTTACTCATTATTAATCTCAAAATAACGTGCGCTATTTTCAATTTTATTAACCTTTATTTCATTAAATTTATAGCTTAAAACAGTTTT
>MENE01000084.1:0-10694 GCA_001769005.1 Bacteroidetes bacterium GWA2_31_9b
TACAGGTACGTAATATTTTAAGTGATATACAAAAGGCTACGAGCGCAGCAGTAATGGCAACCGAACAAACCAGTAAAGCTGTTGAAAATGGAGTTAAGCAATCAACTCAAACCGGAGAATCTATTAAGAAATTAGCAGAAAGTAGCAACAAAGCAGTGGAAGCTGCAACACAGATTGCAGCATCAAGCCAGCAACAGGTAGTAGGTATGGATCAAATAGGATTAGCCATGAATAACATCAATCAGGCAGGAACGGAGAATGCGGCCAGTATGGTACAAGCCGAAAAAGCAGCAAAGGGCATGAATGAGTTAGGTCAAAAGTTGAAACTTTTAGTTGAACAGTATAAGATTTAGGCTATTAGACTGTAGGTTATTTGACCATAGGGAAATAGAATATTAATAAAAAAGTAAAAGTAAAATATGAGGGATCATACAAAACTCAGAGCATTTGAACTTGCTGACGATATTGCAATTCTAATATATAAGGTAACCAAGGATTTCCCTAAAGAAGAAATATATGGATTAGTTTCTCAAATAAGAAGGGCTGCAGTTTCTGTTTCTTCGAATATTGTTGAAGGGTGTGCTCGCAATAGTCAGACTGAATATCTTCGGTTTCTTGAAATTGCTTTTGCTTCTTTAAGAGAGACACATTATCAGTTTGGATTAGCAATCCGGCTTGGATATATAAAAGAATCAATTGTAAACGAGTGTAATATGAAATTTATTGAAGCAGAAAAAGTGTTGGGAGCTTTGATACGGAGTTTACGTTAAAAATGATAGTTAGATAGGCTATAGGCTTTTAGGTTTTTTAGGATTTAATGCTAAAGATTTTCAATTTTTAAACTACAGCCTAACAGCTTACAGTCTAATAACCTAAATAGTGATAAAAAAATAAAAACCATTACGATGGACACTAAAGATGAAGAATTTTTAAAACGACTTCAGGCAACCTTTAGAATTGAAGCTGAAGAGCATATTCATGAACTCACGTCAGGTTTAATTGAATTGGAAAAATCATCTGATACTGAAAAGAAAAAAAAGGTGTTAGAGACTATTTTTCGTGAAGCACACAGTTTAAAAGGAGCGGCACGGTCTGTGAATATGAAAGACGTTGAATCTATTTGCCAGATGTTGGAGAGTGTTTTCGGAGAATTAAAAAATGAACGAATTACATTATCTGCAGGGCAATTTGATCTTATTCATAATAGTATTGATAACATTACTAAAATGGTATCAAAAGATGGAATAAAAGATATTATGGATACCCGAGAATTAATTAAACAATTACAATCTATAATACAAATAGATCAGAAAGAGAAAACACAAGAAAAACAAAGACAATTTAATTTACCTTCTAATAAAGTGCCTGTGGCTAAAGAAATATTAGAAGAACGGCCTTTGCAAACAGAAACGGTAAGAATACCAACAGCAAAGTTAGATCCTCTTTTTTTACAGGCTGAGCAAATGATTCAATCTAAAATCGCAACTACTCAAAGAACTTCGGAGTTGAAGAATATTATCGATTTTATAGATTCATGGAAAACGGAATTAAGAAAATGGGATTCGCATCAATCCGTAAATAATGCTCTTTATTTAAAGGAAATAAATGATTGGAACAATGAAAAACTAAATGTACTTGAAGCAAATTTAGCTGTTGTTTTTCAAGCTGTAGAAAATGATCAGCGTTCATTTGGACGAATGATTGATGACCATGTAGAATCAATGAAAAATGTATTGATGCTTCCTGTATCTACAATAATAGAAGGATTTCCTAAATTTGTCAGGGACCTTGCCAGAAGCCAGGGTAAAGATGCAGAACTTATAGTTCACGGAAAAGAGATTGAAGTTGATAAACGGATTTTGGAAGAATTAAAAGATCCGTTAATTCATTTAATACGGAATTGCGTTGATCATGGAATAACAAAACCTACAGAACGTAAATTTGTAAATAAGCCTTCAAATGCAAAATTAACATTAAGCTTTAATGCAACAGAGAGCCGCCATTTAGAGATAATAGTATCTGATGATGGTACAGGCATTGATGTTGAAAAAGTTCGTAAGGCGGCAGTCAAAGCTGGTATTATTGATAAAGAATCTATAGAAAACCTGAGCATTCAGGAAACTTTGGCATTAATATTTCAATCGGGAGTTTCAACAAGCCAAATAATTACAGATATTTCAGGACGAGGGTTAGGTTTAGCAATAGTTCGCGAGAAAGTTGAAAAACTTGGTGGATCAGTTTCAGTTGAAAGCCAACCGAATATTGGTACAACATTCCGTTTATTATTACCACTGACGTTAGCAACATTCAGGGGTATTCTTGTGCGTATCGGTGAATATTATGCAGCTATACCTACTATTAATGTTGAACGTGCTGTAAGAGTGAACAGGGAAGAAATTAAAACTGTTGAAAATAGGGAAACCATTATGCTTGATGGAAAAATTTTGAAAATAGTAAATCTTGAAAATGTTTTAGGGCTATCAGGCAGGCGAAAAAACAAATCAAACATACAGGTTGATAAAATGGCTCAGCCAATTTTTATTCAATTGTTGATTCTTATATATGCTAATGAACGGATTGCTTTTATTGTCGATGAAATTTTTGATGAGCTTCAGATCCTTGTTAAAGAACTGGGTAAGCAACTCAGTCGTGTACGCAATGTAAGTGGGGCAACTGTTTTAGGTTCAGGTAAAGTTGTGCCAGTACTTAATATTACTGATTTAATGAGATCGGCCAATAGAACAGATACATCTAAAAAAGAATCTGAAGAAAAGGAGACTGAGGCTGCAAAAAAATATAAGATTTTGGTGATAGATGATTCAATTACAGCACGAACCTTAATTAAGAATATAGTAGAATCTGCTGGTTATATTGTTGAAACTGCCTTTGACGGTGTTGATGCATTTACAAAAGCTCTTATAGGCGAATTCGATTTGATAGTTTCTGATATTGATATGCCTAGAATGAATGGATTTGAGCTTACAACAAAAATTCGTAAGGACAAAAAACTTTGTGAATTGCCAATAGTACTGGTAACAGCCCTTGAATCACGTGAAGATCGTGAACATGGTATTGATGTGGGTGCTAATGCATATATTGTAAAAAGTAGTTTCGATCAGAGTAATTTGTTAGAAGTAATTAAAAAATTATTGTAAATATAAAGTATTAGCCTATTAGACTGTAGGTTTATAGCTTTTTAGGATATTGTGCTAAAAACCTACAGCCTAAAGATCAAAATAACTAAACATTTAAAAAATAATGATAAAAGTTCTAATAGTTGAAGACTCCCTGGTAATGCAGCAATTACTTGCTCATGTAATTTCTTCAGATCCAGATATGAATATTGTCGGATATGCTGAGGATGGTGAAAAAGCTATTGAAGCAGTTAAGAAATACAAGCCGGATATTATAGCAATGGACTTGCATATGCCGAAATTAGACGGGCGGCAGGCCACGCGTATAATAATGGAAACAAATCCTACTCCAATTATAATTGTTACGGGAAGTATTGAAACAAAAGACGTAGCATCATCATTTAGCATAATCGAAGCAGGTGCGTTAGCCATGATTAAAAAACCACCAAGTTTAGATCACCCTGATTATAAAAAAGACTCACAAGCATTAATACAAACATTAAAATTGATGTCAGAAGTTAAATTAGTCAGACGTTTTTCAACCGTTAAAAAAAAAATAGAACCACCTGTAATTAAAAATATAACTAATAATGAGAAAGATATTCAGGTTGTTGCTATTGGTGCTTCTACGGGAGGCCCTCTTGTACTGCAAAAAATACTTTCATTATTACCAAAAAAAATTCCTGTACCATTATTGATTGTACAACATATTTCGCAAGGTTTTACAGAAGGTTTTGTTGAGTGGCTTAGGAATACAACTAATTTTCCTTTACATATAGCAAGCCATGGCGAATTTTTGATTCCTGGGCATGCATATATTGCCCCAGATAATTTTCATATGGGAGTTGAAAGAGGACCAAGAATTGTTTTAAGTAGCCACGAATTAGAAAATGGGTTACGGCCATCGGTAGCGTACCTCTTTAGAACCGTAGTTCAGGTTTTTAATTCCAGGGCTGTTGGTGTATTATTAACAGGAATGGGACATGATGGTGCTGAAGAATTAAAACTAATGAAAGATAAGGGAGCAATTACTTTTGCCCAGGATAAGGAAAGTTCGATTGTACATGGCATGCCAGGTGAAGCTGTAAAACTGAATGCAGCCACGTATGTACTTTCGCCTGAAGATATAACAACAGCTTTAATTACTATGATTCAAAAATAGTGCGTATATGAAAACGAAATTGGATTCCAAAAACGGTTTAATTACAATTTTAATTGCCGAAGACAGTCCTACTCAGGCTGAACAGTTAAGTCACATTCTTGAAAAAAACAACTATAAAGTGATAGCAGCGAAAGATGGAAAAGAAGCATTTGCAATGGCTATTAAACATAAACCATCAATAATTATTAGCGACATAATGATGCCGGAGATGAATGGCTATGAACTCTGTAAAAATATAAAAACAAATGAGAACACAATAAATATTCCGGTAATTCTGCTTACTTCTCTTGCAAATGCAGATGATGTGCTTGAGGGGCTAGCCTGTGGGGCTGATAACTTTATTACAAAACCCTATAACAGTGATTACCTTATAACACACATAGAGCGCATACTTTCAAATATTAAATTTGGAAATTATGAACGTGTTAGAATTGGAGTAGAAATAATAATAGGAGGTAAAAAAAGGTTTATTACTGCAGATCAACAACAAATGCTTTCGTTGCTTATTTCAACATACGATGCTGCTGTCCAAAGAAATAACGAATTATTAGAAACACAAGAAGAGCTAAAAGCACTTAATGAAAATTTAGAAGAATTGGTTAACGAAAGAACGGCAGCGCTATTAGAAGAAATTGAAATAAGAAAAAGTGCAGAGAAGGAAATAAATAAGCTAAACCGAATTTATGCCGTACTGAGTAATATCAATCAGGCAATTGTACGAATTCAGGATACAAATAAATTACTTAACGATATTTGCCTTATAGCTGTCGATGAAGGGAAATTTGAGAGTGCATGGATTGGAATAATTAATAAAGAAGTAAACAAAATAGAATTCTCCGCGTCTGCTGGCTTAGAAAACGAATTGTTTAATGTATGTTCCGACAAAAATCCAATTTGTAATCCATTAAAATTTGGTAAACATTTTATTTCAAATGATATAAGTAATGATAATAGGATATGGGATGAATGGAAGCAGAAATCGTTGACTTATGGCTTTAAGTCTTTTGCTGTATTTCCAATAAGAACTTTCGAAAATATTGTGGGTAGTTTTTGTATTTATTCAAATGAGCCTGGCTTTTTTGATGATAAAGAAATCAATTTGCTCGACGAAATGTCAACCGATATTTCCTTTGCTCTCGAATATATTCAAATAGAACTAAAGCGCAAGGAAGCAGAAGAATTGCTTAAGAAAAGTGAATTGAAATATAGGCAATTATTTGATGATGATCTTACAGGAGATTTTATTGCCACTGTTGATGGAAAAATATTACTAGCTAATCCGGCATTGGCAAGAATATTTGGTTATAATTCTGTTGATGAACTAATGAAGTTAAATATAGCTTCACTGTATAAGAACCTGGAAGAAAGGGATGAGTTTTTAAACTTTTTACGTAAAAATAAAAAAATTGAACAATTTGAAAGAGAGTTTATTCTTCGCGATGGAAGAGTTATTTCTACAATAGAAAATGTAGTAGGAGAATTCGATGAAAATGGAGAATTGGTGAGTTTAAAAGGCTATTTGTTCGATAATACTGAACGCAAGAAAGCAGAGTTGGACCTTATCAAAGCCAAAGAAAAGGCAGAAGAAAGTGACCGTTTGAAAACAGCGTTTCTTACTAATATGAGCCACGAAATACGTACTCCTATGAATGGAATTCTTGGTTTTACATCATTGTTAAAAAAGCCTGATCTTACAGGTGAAAAGCAACAAGATTATATTCAGATTATTGAAGAAAGCGGAGCCCGTATGCTTAATACAATAAATGATATAATAGATATTTCAAAAATAGAATCAGGTTTGGTGGAAGTTATAAATTTAGAAACCAATATAAATGAACAAATTGAATATATTTATACCTTTTTTAATGCTGAGGCGCAAGAAAAAGGATTAACATTTTTGTTTAAAAATACATTACCAAAGGAAGAAGCTAATTTAATAGTAGACAAAGAAAAATTACAGAAGATCCTTACTAACCTTGTTAAAAATGCAATTAAATTTACTGACACCGGTTCCATTGAATTCGGTTATAATAAAAAAGACTGTTGTTATGAGTTTTTTGTAAAAGATACCGGTATAGGTATTCCTCGAGATAAACAAGCAGTTATCTTTGAAAGGTTTATTCAGGCAGATATTTCAGATACCAGGGCTTATGATGGTTCAGGTTTAGGATTGTCGATTACAAAAGCTTATATTGAAATGCTTGGTGGAAGGATTTGGCTGGAAAGTGAAGAAAATAAAGGTTCAACATTTCATTTTATTATTCCTTGTAATATTGAACAAAAAGAGAAAAATGTATTAAGTAATAAGATAGATATTAGATATCCTGATTTGTTAATAAAGAATCTTAAAATATTAATTGCTGAAGATGATGAAATTTCAAGCAAGTATCTTACCGAAATTTTAAATGAGAGTTGCAAGGAAATTCTATATGCAAAAACTGGGCCCGAGGCAATAAATAAATCTACTCTTAATCCTGATATTGATCTTATATTAATGGATGTTCAAATGCCAGAAATTGATGGGCATGAAGCTACAAGGCAAATAAGAAAATTTAATAAAGATGTAGTTATTATTGCTCAAACAGCATTTGGTTTGGTTGGCGACAGAAAAAAAGCACTTGAAGCCGGTTGTAATGATTATATTTCAAAACCAATTGATCCTAACAAATTAAACATGTTAATAATCAAAAATTTAACATTAAAAGAAAATTGGTTTTCGCAAAAAATTGGATTGTTCTAATATAACCTAAAACTGAAAGTAGTGAATTAAGTAAAATCATATATTTTTATTAGAAAACCATAAATTTTATATCTAAATGGATTTATGGTTTTCTAATTGTCACAAAACCTGGCTATAACCTGATAAGCTGATTCAATGCCCAGTTCGCCTGCTTTACTCATATCCATACAACCATTTTCTTTTTCTTTCAGATAAATATAAGTTAATCCACGGTTGTAGTAAGCTTCTTTAAATTCAGAATCAGCAACAATTACCACATTATAATATTCAATTGCATTTTTGTATTCACGCATCTTAAGATATGTGTTTCCAATATTGAAATCACAGAAAATAAAATCGGGCGATAATTCTTTAGCTTTAACTAAATCTGATAAAATTAAATTATAGTCAAAATAATCTTCAGTTGATTTTATTATTTCATTACTTGAAGAGTTCTGACCTGAATTTAGAAAATACAATTCGTTTTCGTTTTCAAGTTGTTTAATAAAATCAATCATTTCTGAACGAATATTAGCACGACTAAAATAAGCCAGGAAATTAGTGCTGTCTGAATGTATAGTATTATCGAGAGTAGATATTGCATCGTTATAATTTTTTAACAAACTATAATAAACACTTTGCAAAACAGCATATTGTGTCTCTCTTTTACCAGATAGCTCTTCAACTTTTTTTAAATAATATTCATTGTCTTTATATTCATCAATGCCTTGAGTAATAATAAATCCCAATAGTTCGAATTCATTTTTAGTAGTAAATAAATCATTGTTTAAATGAGTAATTCGTTTAAAGTAAGAATTATTATTGGTTCCGGGGAGTAAAGCAAAATTTTGTTCGGGTTCGATCTTAAAGTTAAAAGTTGACGAATTAAAAAACCTGTTGCTTGTTTTAAAAGTTACAAAAGACTCAAAATTATATGAAGTGTCGGCATAACTCATATTTTCATCTTTCTTTGAATTTACAGAAGCAATAATTTTTTCTGCTTTTTCTTTATCGGCAAAAGAGCCTTTTATATCGTTCAATTTTTGTCTTACAAACGAACGGTTTAGATATGCTTTTGCAAAATCAGGATATATTTCTATAGCATGCGAAAAATCAATAAAAGCACCTTGATAATCATTTGCATCAAGTTTAAAAATGGCTCTGTTGTAATAACATAGAATGTTTTGTGGATTAAGTTGTATTACTTTATCCAGATCGCGTATAGCTGAATTTAATTCCCCAACCTGATTTTTCATTAATGCCCTATTAAACAATGCTATTGAATTATCGGGCTCGATTTGTAATGAGGTATCTAGATCGGCAATTGCATTTGAAAATTTCTTTAGTTCATGATATGATAATGCTCTATTAATATATGCATTTGTATTTAAAGGATCGTACTTAATAACTAAATTGAAATGCACAATAGCCGTGTCGAATTGTTTTTTCTCATAATATAAAAACCCTTTGTTTAAATATGCATAATAATATTCAGGGTCAATATGAATTGCTTCGTCATAATCATTTAATGCACCAATAGTATCTTTTAACATTATTTTGGCTACACCTCTGTAATTGAAAGCTTTTTTATTCTTCTTAAATAATTCAAGTGACTTGTTAAAATCTTCTATTGCAGAATCGAACTGATCAATATTAATGCGACAAAATCCTCTGTACGTGTAAAAATCGGGCTCAATAGACTTAAACTTAATTGCTTCGCTAAAATCGTTTATTGCGAGATAGTATTTCTTTAGATTTATTCTTGAAACACCTCTGTAGTAATATGCAAAAGTAAAGTTTCCTTTTAACTGTATCGCTTTGGTATAATCTTGCTCCGAACCTAAAAAATCATAAAGATTGTCTTTAGCAACTCCTCTAAAAAAGTAGGCTTCGGCTAAATTGGGTTTGATTTCTATTGCAGTATTAAAAAACTCTATTGATTCCTTAAATTTCTGATTGCCTAAAAGTAATCTTCCTTGATTGATAAAATAATCAACATTTAGCTGTGAAAATGAAATCCCAATGAACAGAAACAAAAGAATGAAAGTTGAAATAAGTTTTTTCACGATATATTATATGTGTTAAATATAAATTAAATCAATAATTTTTATAAGATGTTGTTCGTCAACTTCATCGAACGAATTGTATTCGTTACTATCAATATCGAGAACACCTATTATTTGACCTGATTTATCTTTTAAAGGAATAACAATTTCAGATTTTGACCTTGAATCGCAGGCAATATGTCCGGGAAACTTTTCTACATCTTCTACTACAATTGATTTCTTCTGATTTATTGCAGCCCAACAAACACCGGTATCTTTTCTTAACTCCTGACAAGCAACCGGCCCTTGGTATTGATTAACAATTAATTTACCGTTTTTTAATAGATAAAACCCTGTCCAGAAATAATAATCCATTTTATGATGAAGTACAGCAATTATTGTTGACATACGAGCATTGTAATCGTCGGTTTTAACCATTAGCTCTTTTATCTGCTCATACATTCGAACATAACGTCCTGCTTTCTTGTTCTTTTCCATAATTTTACTCGTTAGAATTTCAAAGGTAATAATTTTTAAACACGATTTTTGATGTTTTATTAACGAAGCATAGTTTATAATATTTGATTAAATGGAATTAAACTTAAAGTATATTTGTGAGTCAATTGTTCTTATTCTAATTGAATGATTTCAAAAATTTTCAAAAACATTTCTACAAAAGAAAAACGTTCGTTCAAACTTCATATTACATTTTCTGTAATTGATGGAATGATTCGAGGGGCACTACTTTTAAATGAATATGTGTTTATAAAAAGCTTACATGGCAGCAGTTATCAGCTTAGTTTTTTATTCCAATCAAGCCTAATCGTACTTTTACTCTCGGTATTCTTTAATGAGTTGATATCTAGGGCGAAACGTAAAGGTTATCTATTGCGAATAGCTGGTTTTATTACACATTTGCCTCTTATTCTCTTGTCGTTTTTTCCTCACAATTCAGAAATTTATTTGGTAAATCCAATATTCCATTATGTATTTCTTTTTGTCTTTTTTAACTATTATTTATCGTATCCAATTGTTCTTCCAACAATAAATTTGTTTCTTAAAAATGCATATTCACAAGAAAATTTTGGTCGCTTATATAGTATTTCAACTACAGTAAGACAAATAATGATGATGTTAACCATCTTCTTTTTTGGATTATTACTCGATACCGATAATTTTGCATTTACATATATATTTCCTGTTCTTGGGATTCTTGGAATTTTAAGTATTATTTTATTCTCAATTATTGAATATATTCCTAAAACAGCTGTTGTTATAACCGAAAGTCTTATTATGTCGGTTGTAAGTTCATTTAAAAAAATGGTCCATATTTTAAAAACAAATAAACCATTTTTAGATTTTCAAATAGCTTATTTATTTTATGGATTTGCATTTAATAGTACCCGTTCAGTTATTAATATTTTTTATAACGACGCCTTGTCTTTAAACTATTCGAGTGTGGCTTTTTACCAGAATGCCTATAATATTATTGCAATTCTATTAATTCCTTATTTTGGAAGGCTGATTGGAAAAATTGATCCACGAAGATTTACAATTGTTTCTTTTGCATCAATGGCCGGGTATATATTATTTATTGCCCTATCGGCATACTTTCCTTTAGCATTCCAAATTTC
>MENE01000084.1:10887-14933 GCA_001769005.1 Bacteroidetes bacterium GWA2_31_9b
CTTTTTTTTAAAAGTGATTAATGATTTTTGTATTTTTATTTCTTTTATAAACCATGTACCTATGAAAAACAAAATTCTCACTTTTATTATTATTTGTCTGATTATGACTTCATGTAAAAAAGAACAAGTTGATTTAATTGTTCACAACGCAAAAGTATATACAGTAAATAATGAGTTTCTAATTGCAGAAAGTTTTACAATAAAAGATGGTAAATTTATTGCAATTGGGCAGTCAGATGAAATCCTTTCAAAATATAAATCTGATAGCATAATTGATTTGAAAGGGAAATTCGTTTACCCTGGTTTTATTGATGCACATTGCCATTTTTATGGTTATTGCCAATCGCTGCTTCAGGCAAATTTACGCGAAACAAAATCGTTCGATGAGATTCTTGAAATTATTAAGAAACATGATATAAAATACCAATCTGAATGGGTGCTTGGCAGAAGCTGGGATCAAAATGATTGGATTGTTAAAGAGTTTCCAACAAAAGAAAAACTCGATATTTTATTTCCAGATAAACCTGTTTATTTACGCCGCGTTGATGGTCATGCTGCAATAGTAAATTCAAAGGCTTTAGAATTGGCTGGAATTACTTCAAATACAAAAGTTAATGGTGGTAAAATTGTATTACAAAATGGAGAGCCAACCGGGGTGCTTATTGACAATGCTATGATTTTAGTTGAAAATCTGATGCCAGAAATCGATAATTCTATTACTATAAAAGCAATTGAGCAAGGAGAACAAAACTGTTTTGCTGTAGGATTAACTTCGGTAGGAGATGCCGGATTAACCAAAAGAGAAGTTTTACTTTTAGATTCGTTACAGAAAAATAATAGTTTACGATTACGAATTAATGCAATGTTAACTCCATCTGATGAAACTATTGAGTATTTTGTGAAAAAAGGAATTTACAAAACAGATTACCTGAATGTTCGATCTATAAAACTATATGCCGACGGTGCTTTAGGTTCGCGTGGTGCTGCCTTATTGGAACCTTATTCTGATGATTCGGACAATGATGGTTTGGTAATTGAATCCATCGATTTTTATCATAAAATGTGCAAGTTGGCCTACGAAAATAATTATCAGGTTTGTACTCATGCAATTGGTGACTCAGCAAACCGAATGATGCTGGATATTTATTCTGAGTACCTGAAAGGTAAAAACGACAGACGCTGGAGAATTGAGCATGCACAGGTTATACATCCTGATGATATAGCAAAATTTAGTGATTACAATGTTATACCTTCTATTCAATCTACTCATTGCACTTCAGATATGTATTGGGCTGGTAAAAGATTGGGAGAAGAGCGTATAAAATATGCATACATTTATAAAGAACTTTTAGCACAAAATGGTTGGATTCCAAATGGAACAGATTTTCCGGTTGAACGAATTGAACCGTTGCTAACTTTTTATGCATCTGTGGCACGAAAAGATTTAGAAGGTTTTCCTGAGAACGGATTTCAACCAGAAAATGCATTAACTCGCGAAGAAACATTAAGGTCAATTACTATTTGGGCTGCAAAAGCTGCATTCGAAGAAAAAGAAAAAGGGAGTATTGAACCAAACAAGTTTGCCGATTTTGTTGTTTTAGATAAGGACATTATGGAAATTCCTGAAAATGAAATTCCACATGTTATAATACTCGGAACTTATAGTTCTGGTATTGATGTTCTTAAACTAAAATAATAAATAATGATTAATAAAATTTTAACTGCAGAACCTGTAATAGAAGGAGCAGGTGTAAAGCTTAAACGAGTTTTTGGCTTTTACGAAAAAGGTGAATTAGATCCTTTTCTATTATTCGATCATTTTGGTTCACCAAATCCTAACGATTATTTACAGGGTTTCCCATGGCATCCACATCGTGGAATGGAAACTGTTACCTATATGCTCGAAGGTTCAGTTGAACATGCAGATAGCTTGGGAAATAAAGGTGTAATAAATAATGGCGATGTTCAATGGATGACAGCCGGAAGTGGAATTATTCACCAGGAAATGCCATTAAATTATAATGGTGAAATGCAAGGATTTCAGTTGTGGGTTAATTTACCTAAGAAATTGAAAATGACTAAACCCAAATACCGCGATATTTTATCGGAGCAGATACCTATTATTAATATGAATGAAAATGTTAAAGTAAAACTTATTTCTGGTGAATACCTTAATAAAAAAGGAGCAGTAACCGATTTAGGAATAGAAATTTTTTATTTAGATGTAAATATCGAAAATGCCGATGTTTTTGAATATGAAATAAATTCTGAATATACTGTTTTTGCTTATGTTTATGAAGGAGATGCCATGTTTTTTGATTCAAAATCAGTAATTGATAAAAACCAAATGGCATTGTTCAATAAAGGAAATCAAATAAAAGTAACTACAACTAATTCAGTAAAATTTTTGCTTATTGGTGGCAAACCTTTAAACGAACCTATAGCATGGCAAGGACCCATTGTTATGAATACTCAGGAAGAACTACAACAAGCATTTGTAGAATACAGAAACGGAACATTTATAAAGTAATTTATAATTTTGGCTCGTCAGTAGTAAGTTTTTCAAGAGTTCAAGAGTTCAAGACTTCAAGACTTTCTTGACGCGCAATAGTACAAATACAAAATATTTGATATTCATTACTCATTGATATTTACTTTGCGCACCACAAAGCTGATTTACATTTAAAAATTTTTATGGTTGGTGCGCTTTTCTTCATTAATCCTATCATCTACAAAGATTTAGCTCCCATGGAGCTTTTTTTAATCAATCAAAATTTATATCGTTCACATTATCATTCATTTAGGCTTGTATTTGCATGCTTTATTTCTCATTTGAAAAAATACATGTCAAATAATTTGGACATGATGTATAAAATAACAATCTTTGTGTCGTAAATAATATACATCAAGTTTAATCTTTTAGATATATGAAAGAAAAAATAACAATTCAGGAAAAGCAGGTTCTAGTATCTGTAATAAGTTCTACACTGATACTCGGATTTTATTCTCTCTATGTATATCAAAAATATATTGCAGGTAATCCGGAAACATTAAACGATTTTAAATTTTGGGGAAGGTCTTTTCTCTTTTTAATTCCTGTTTCAATCGTAGTACAAATTATTATTCATATTGTATTTGCTATTATAAACAAAATTATTACCAACGAAGATTTTCCCAGTATAACTGATGAGCGGGACAAACTAATAGAATTAAAAGCAATACGAATATCGCATTGGATTTTTATAGTTGGGTTTGTTCTGTCGATGGGGGCATTAACACTGAATATGCAGCCTTATGTAATGTTTATTACTCTTATCTTTTCAGGATTTATCGCATCAATTGCTTCAGAAATAGCAAAGTTTTATTTTTATCGTAAAGGGATTTAATATGAGTAAGTGCTTAATAAATAACAATATCCGGAAGTTGCGTTTTCATACAAATGAAATGACTCAACAGGAATTGGCCGATAAAACTGGTGTTACACGACAAACTATTGTTGCCATAGAAAATGGTAAATATTCTCCAACTCTTGAATTGGCTTTTCGAATTTCTCTAGTCTTCCAGGTTCCAATTCAGGATGTCTTTACTTTTAATCCCGAAGAAAATTTAAAATAAATCAGAAATTATGAATATTATAAAAACCAACACAGTTAAGCTGAGAACAAAAAGAACATTCTTAAAACAGGGCACATGTTCTCGAACTTTTTTTCATATTCTAAATCGTGAATTTGGTAATCCAAAGCCGACTGAAGAAAACGCTATAGATCCATTGGCTGGAGGTATAGTTCAACAAGGGTATCAATGTGGTATGCTTTGGGGAGCTGCAATGGGTGTTGGAACAGAATCTTACCGAAGATTTGGAGATCGGGATAAAGCCATTGGTATGTCTATTTTAGCAACGCAACACATTTTAAAATCGTTTATTAACAGAGCAAAAAGCGATAACTGTTCAGAAATAACCAAAACTGATTGGTCGGGTAAGTTCGGCTTACTTAAATATCTGATAACCGGGAAAATGGTTACCTGCTTTAAACTTGCTGGGAAAT
>MENE01000085.1:0-3310 GCA_001769005.1 Bacteroidetes bacterium GWA2_31_9b
TGAATCAGGTTTCTGCTTATATGGAAACGATATTAACGACCAAACATCTGCCATTGAAGCTGGTTTAGGCTGGATTACCAAATTTGTTGACGGAAACGATTTTATTGATCGTGAGAAATGGGAAAAAATTAAAAACGAAAATTCAGGCGACAGACTTAAAGGTTTTGTTATGATTGATCGTGGAATACCTCGTCAGCATTACTTAGTTTACGATGCTCAAAATAATGAGATTGGCGAAGTAACTTCAGGTACACAGTCACCAATATTAAAGCAAGGTGTTGGAATGGCTTATTTGAAAAAAGGATTCTGGAAAGAAGGAACTGAAATTTTTATCGGTATACGCGATAAAAAACTAAAAGCAGTAGTTACCCGTCCACCTTTTCATGAGAAAAAATAAATAATAATTTTAAACAAATAACCCCGCTCGAAAGAGTGGGGTTATTTATTAGCTAATAAAAGACAATTATATGTGATTTAAGAACAGCCTATGCATAAATGAGTAATCAGGCTTTCATTTTTCAGCCGAACAATTAGAATTTAAACCGATAAACAATGATAAATATATATCAGTTTTTTTTTGTATTTTTTTATAATATTTCAAAAAGGAGGTTTCCAATATACAGAAACAAACCTGAAGTGCTTGCTAGTAATTTTATGAGTCTTTTTGTTTTATATCATTACTTTATAATTTCGGTATGTGGACTTTTATTGAAAGTAAATAAAGGAATTATTTCTTTATCTTTTTTAATATTTATGATAATCAATTATATATTAAATGAGATATACTTTAATAATCAAAAAAGACTTGAGCAAATATTATTGAGTCGTGTCATTAATAAAAAGATAATGGTGTTTATCGTATTATATATTGTATTTATAGTAATTATTTCATATTTTATAATGATAAAATGGTTATCCAGCTAGTACTCATTTAAAATGCATGCTTCTAGTAAATACAATGTTAAATAAAAGGCACTCGTTCGGAAATGAGCGCCAGCAAAGATGGGAGTTATTTTACCAGCGAACAAAGAATAAAAATACTAGTAATGAAAAAAAGCAAAACCCAATGAATAAAAATTTAAATAGATTTGGAAAAATACTATTACTCCTATTGTGTTTGTATTTTTTTATTAAAGCAATTTACTTAAATAATATATTAAATATAAAAGGTAAATATTCTTATGGAAAAATTATTGAAGCAAAACAAGCGAAATTACAATATACTGTATATTATAGGTTTAAAGTAGGTAGAATTGAATATGTAAATTGTGATCTAATTGATAAATTTAACAAAAAATCTATTGGTAAATGGTTTTATGTAAAATTTGATCCGAATAATCCTGATAATAATTCAACAATCTTTATAGATAAACCAGTATCAGATACTACATTAGAAGTTCCAAAAAATGGCTGGGAATATATTCCCTAGTTCTCGGTTCGCCAGAGGCTGTAAATAATAAATAAAATAGAAAAGTTAGGCGTAGGCTTTGCCTACGTTTTAAATATCTTTTTCATTTATAACCAGCTAGTGCGCATTTAAAACGCGTGCTCCTTGTATAAAAAAGGCACTCGTTCGGAAACGAGCGCCAGCAATTTTGAGCTATCTTCTGAATCCTGAATCCTGACTTCTGTCTCCTGATTTTCACTTAAAAGTACTACCTTCGCTTAATAAATAATTTAATCAATGAAAACGGTTGAAGTTTGTATTGCCCCTTCTCTTTTAAACTTGTATGATACCAAAAATAAGGTAGTTGTAATTGTCGATATTTTTCGTGCAACATCTATTATTTGTACTTTGTTTATGAATGGAGCCACAAAGGTTATTCCTGTTAATGATATTAATGAAGCCATTGCTTATAAGAAAAAAGGATTTTTAGTAGCTGCCGAACGTGATGGCAAAAAACTCGATTTTGCCGATTTTGGAAATTCTCCGTTTGAATTTATTCCTGAAAAAGTGAAAGATAAAACCATTGTTTATAGCACTACCAATGGAACAAATACAATTAACCTTTGTAAAAACTTTGATTTGGTTGTAATTAGTTCGTTTCTGAATTTCACATCTATAGTTAATTTTTTAATCAATCAAAATAAAGATGTTATTCTATTATGTTCTGGTTGGGAAGGAAATTTTTGTCTTGAAGATACTGTTTTTGCAGGCGCTTTATCAGAAAAATTAATATCAACAAACTCTTTTCATGCGCAAAACGATTCTACACTAAATTCAATGGATATCTGGAATCATGCAAAACCGGATGTTGTAGAATATTTAAGTAAATCATTCCAATATAATAGATTATCAAAAATGGGAATGGGAAACATCATTGATTATTGTTTACAATTCGATAAAACAGGAATTATTCCTGTTTTAGAAGATAATTATTTAAAAAAGCACCAAATCTGAAATCAGATTTTTTATTGATAATCAGAATTTGTAGTTTTATTGTTTATTGTAAAAGATGTTTCATATCATACGATTTGATATTTTTTATCAAAAATTTATTTGCATCTTGCACTCAATTTCAATTATGTTAGTAATTTTTAAAACCATATTATTATGAGAAAACATATTTTTAATGCTGGTCCATGTAAATTATCAGATCCTGCTTTAAAAAATACAGCAGAAGCTGTTTTAGATTTAAACGGAATTGGACAATCAATTCTTGAAGTATCGCACCGTAGTAAAGACTTTGAAGCGATATTAGATGAAGCTGTTGCATTAATGAAAGAATTACTGAACATTCCAGAAGGATATTCAGTATTATTTTTAGGTGGTGGAGCAAGTTTGCAATTTGCTATGATTCCTTTTAACTTCTTAAAAACTAAGGCTTTCTATTTAAATACAGGTACATGGTCAACTGCAGCTATTAAAGAAGCAAAATTGTTTGGTGAAGTAGAAGTTGTTTCATCTGAAGATAAAAAATTCACATACATTCCAAAAGGATACAAAATACCTGCAGATTGTGATTATGTTCACATTACAACGAACAACACAATACGTGGAACTGAGATTTTCGAAGATTATAGTTTCGGTAAACCTCTTATTGCTGACGTATCGTCTGACTTTTTAAGTCGCCCTATTGATGTATCAAAATATGTAATGATTTATGGAGGTGCACAGAAAAACTTAGGCCCAGCCGGTGTTACTTTTGTAATTATTAAAAATGAATATTTAAATAATGTAGTTGCCGATCGTAAAATCCCAACTATGCTTCAGTATAAAACACATATCGACGGTGGTTCAATGTACAATACTCCTCCTTGTGTTAATATTTTTACTGTTCGCGAAACATTAAAATGGGTTAAATCATTG
>MENE01000085.1:3379-3787 GCA_001769005.1 Bacteroidetes bacterium GWA2_31_9b
AACTGTATTGGAATTAAAGGTCACCGTTCAGTTGGTGGGTTCCGTGCTTCTACTTACAATGCATGTACAATAGAAGATGTTCAGGCTTTAGTTAATGCTATGAAAGAATACGAAACTAAAAATGCTTAAAAAGTTTATTTAGTTAAAATATAGACTCAAGGCCTTAAACTTTGAGTCTTTTTGCTAAAAATTAAAAACATACAATCATGAAAAAAGTATTAGTTGCAACCGATAAACCATTTGCTAAAGTTGCAGTGGATGGAATCAGAAACGTTTGTGATAAAGCAGGTTATCAGCTTATTTTATTAGAAAAGTATACAGCACAGTCTGATTTTGTAAAAGCTGTAGCTGATGTTGATGCAATAATCATCAGAAGCGATAAAGCAGATAAAGAAGTAATTGAAGCAG
>MENE01000085.1:3888-8945 GCA_001769005.1 Bacteroidetes bacterium GWA2_31_9b
CAGAACTCAAATGCTGTTGCAGAGCTAGCTTTAGGAATGATGGTTTATCAGGCAAGAAAACAATTCAATGGTGGTTCAGGAACTGAATTATCAGGAAAAACATTAGGTATTCATGCTTATGGTAATGTTGGCAAATTGGTTGCTAAAATTGCTAAAGGATTTGGAATGGAAGTTTATGCTTTTGACCCCTTTGTAAATAAAGCGGATATCGAAAAAGATGGTGTAAAGGTTGTTGACTCAGTTGAAGATCTGTACAAAAATTGCCAATATGTTTCATTGCATATCCCTGCAAATGATAAAACAAAAAAATCAATAAATTTTGCGTTGCTTTCTTCAATGCCTAAAGGAGCTTTTCTTGTAAATACTGCTCGTAAAGAGGTTATTAATGAAGAGGATCTTTTAAAATTATTGGAAGAAAGACCTGATTTTCAGTATGTATCTGATATCGAACCAGAATGTAAAACTGTTTTTGAAGAAAAATACAAAGGTAGATTTTATTTTACTCCAAAGAAAATGGGAGCACAAACAGAAGAAGCAAATATAAATGCCGGTATTGCTGCTGCAAATCAAATTGTTAATTTCTTTGAAAAAGGAGATATAAAATTCAAAGTAAATAAATAGTATTTTTGTTTCGATTCAATTTGTAATAATAATCAATAAAATCCGCCTGATGGTTAACCTAGGCGGGCAATTTTTATAAATGAAAAATTAACGTTTAACTTATAACTTTAAACTAATTTAAGATGGCAATAATAAAACCATTTAAAGGCTTAAGACCACCAAAAGAAATTTCGAAAGATTTAGCATGTTTGCCTTATGATGTAATGAATAGCGAAGAAGCTGCTGAAATGGCAAAAGGCAAAGAATGTTCTTTATTACATATTACAAAAGCTGAGATTGATTGTCCTAAAGGAACAGACGTTCATTCTGAAACAGTTTACAATAAAGCTGTTGAGAATTTTAATATATTTCAGGAAAAAGGTTGGTTGGTTGAAGATAGCGAAGCTAAATTCTATATTTATGCTCAGACTATGAACGGACGAACTCAGTATGGTATTGTAGGTACTGCAGCTTGTGAAGATTACAATAACGGAATTATTAAGAAACATGAGTTAACCCGACCTGATAAGGAAGAAGATCGAATGATTCTTACGCGTTATACCAGTGCAAATATTGAACCTGTTTTCTTTTCATACAAAGCTGTTCCTGAAATTGATGCTATAGTTGAAAACATAGTTAAAAATCAGAAAGCAGATTACGATTTTGTAGCTGAAGATAGTTTTGGCCATCATTTTTGGGTCATAAATAGTCAGGAAACAAATAAGAAACTTGAAATGCTTTTTGCAACAAAGGTTCCTTATACTTATGTTGCCGATGGACATCATAGAACTGCTGCTGCTGCAAGAATTGGATTAGAAAGAAAAGCGAATAACCCTAATCACACAGGAAACGAAGAATATAATTTTTTCATGGCTGTTCATTTTCCTGATAATCAATTAAATATTATAGATTACAATCGAACAGTAAAAGACCTGAATGGATTATCAGAAGAACAATTAATCGAAAAATTAAAAGTTTCTTTTGATGTTACAGTAATAGGTGCAGAGATTTACAAACCATCTAAACTTCATGAGTTTAGCATGTATTTAGGTGGTAAATGGTACAAACTAAATGCAAAATCTGGTACATTTAATGATAACGATCCAATTGGTGTTCTCGATGTTACAGTTCTTTCAAATCTTATTCTAGATAAAGTTCTTGATATTAAAGATTTAAGAACATCTACACGTGTTGATTTCGTTGGTGGAATCAGAGGCCTTGGTGAATTGAAAAAACGCGTTGATAGCGGTTACATGAAAGCTGCATTTGCTTTATATCCTGTTTCTATGCAACAATTAATCAATATTGCTGACAGCGGAAATATTATGCCTCCAAAAACTACTTGGTTTGAACCAAAATTAAGAAGTGGATTGGTAATTCATAAGTTGGATTAATTTATAAATTATAATATGTAAATAGGGATTGATTTTTCAATCCCTATTTTTTTAAAATATCATTTTTATTACATTTGAGCTATAATTACATATTTAAAATTTATAAATAATATGGGTATTTCTGAAAATCTAAAATACTTTCTCTCAAAGGAAATACCTCCTCATGTTAAACTTATTGCTGTTTCAAAGACAAAGCCATATGAAGCAATCATAGAGGCTTATAATGCTGGTCATAAGATATTTGGAGAAAATAAAGTTCAGGAATTGGTAGATAAATTCAATATTTTACCCAAAGATATTGAATGGCACATGATTGGTCATTTACAATCAAATAAAGTAAAATTCATAGCTCCATTTGTTCATTTAATTCATGGAGTCGATAGCTTTAAATTATTACAGGTAATTGATAAAGAAGGAATAAAAAACAATAGAATAATTAATTGTTTAATTCAGTTTCATATTGCAAAAGAAGAAACCAAGTTTGGTTTTGATTTATCTGAGTCATTCCAAATGATTCAATCGCCAATATTTAATGAACTTAAAAATATTAATATTGTTGGTGTTATGGGGATGGCAACTTTTACCGAAAATACTGATACTATTCGTGCTGAATTTAAAGAATTAGTTTATATATTTAATCAACTTAAAAATACATTTTTTTTATCTAAAAGTGATTTTAAAGAAATATCGATGGGGATGTCGAGCGATTACAAAATTGCAATTGAAGAAGGAGCAACGATTGTAAGAATTGGCAGTTCGATATTTGGATTTAGAAATACGAATTAAAAATATAATTTAAATAAAATGTTATGAATAAACTCGAAACAACCTATTTAGGTTTAAAATTACGTAATCCTGTAATTGTTGCAAGCTCTGGTTTAACAAATACTGTGGAAAAAATTAAAAATCTTGAAGCAAAAGGAGCAGGAGCAGTTGTTCTTAAATCGCTTTTTGAAGAACAAATATATTTTGAAGCCGGGAAATTGGCTAGTCATACAGATTATCCAGAAGCATTGGATTATGTTAATTTTTATACAAAAAATAATTCAGTTCAGGAATATCTTGATTTAATTAAAAATGCAAAAGCAACTGTAAATATTCCTGTTATTGCAAGTATAAATTGTGTTTCATCAAAAGGATGGGTCGATTTCGCTAAGAAAATTGAATTAGCCGGAGCCGATGCTCTTGAAGTAAATGTTTTTGTTTTACCAATTGATAAAAGTCTAACTTCTGATAAAATTGAAAGCATCTATTTTGAACTTGCCGAAAATTTACAAAAAATATTATCTATTCCTATTGCATTTAAATTAAGCTCTCATTTTTCTAACCTTGTTGGTTTTGTTCAAAAGTTAAATGTACCTGGAGTAATTCTGTTTAATAGATTATATGCACCAGATATTGATATTGATACTATGAAATTTGGTTCAGCTGATATATTCAGTTCTCCATCAGATATTAGAAATTCACTTCGTTGGGTTGGTATTTTATCTTCAAAAATCACTAAAACAGATATTGCAGCATCTACAGGTATTCACGATGGAAAAGCTGTAATAAAACAACTTTTAGCAGGTGCAACAGCTGTTCAGGTTTGTTCTACACTGTACAAAAATGGATTAGATCAATTGGAGACAATTATTAAAGATATTGAAAAATGGATGAAAACTAACGGCTATAATCATATTGATGAGTTTCGAGGAAAAATGAGCTACAATAAAATTGAAGACCCTCAGATTTATGAGCGTTCTCAGTTTATGAAATATTTCTCAAGCATTCAATAAATAAAAAAATCCTGCTTATTCAGCAGGATTTTCTTTATAACTCAAAATAACTTTAATAAGTTCTGTATATAATGGTTTTTTTAATTCATTTGCATCTTCAATCATACTTTCAAGTTTTAGTATACATTTTGAGATATTTTCATCACTTATTGAATGTAAATTCTCAATAACTGTAAATGCATCAAAAGCTTCTTCAAAATCACTTTCTATAAAAATATCCGTAAATAATTCAGCATAATCATCAAATTTTAGACTATTTTTCCAGCAAGTAGATAATAAAATTGGTCTTTCATTTATGTACTTTGAATCTTTTAAAGCATTTGTTATAGGCACAACAGATTTCTGATCATGAATATTTTCAAAAATATGAATAAGTTGTTCATGTATTTGTTCATTTTTATTCGAATGCAAAAGTTCAATTAATTGAATTACTATTTCGTGATTACCATGGTTCAAAATATAATCCAGTGTTTGCAATATAATTTTTGTGTCTTTCGAACTTAGATTCTTTATTAATTCAGTATTTGTCATTGATTAATTACGATTTATATGATTTTTCAGTCTGTTTGTAAAATAGTACTCAACAAAATTAGAACAAATCATCATAAATATTGGTAATTCAAAATTAAATTTCCTAAATTAGTTCAAAATTAATTCAAACAATTTTTACACAAGATTAAATTACTTGCTTTAAAAACATTGAAATTTCAAACTTTTGACACATATTATAAATTTTGTTTTTTAAAAAAAAGTGTTAATTTTACTAAAAAATGTTTTAAATTGGTAACAATAATAAAACAGTAAATTATGAATAGTATACCATTATTAAGAAATGCCATTAAATGTTTTGCAATTTTTCTTACTATTGCAATTGTTTCTAGTTGTTCTTCAGATAAATCAAAAACTTCGGAATCAGATGATACAGTAACTCTTGATTCATTAGAAATTAATGAACAGCTAATTCAGGATGTAAAAACTGTTAAAGAAATTTTTTATTCTTTACCGTCTCCCTTAGAAACAGCAATGATTTTAAAACAAGCAGGTGCAAAGTATAACGAAGAATTATTAAATCCTGTTAATAATGTTTCCAAGTATGTTACAAACAAAAGTATGGCTTTAAATTTGGGCATATATACTACCGATTTGAGTTATGCCAGTTTATTCGATCAAACTCAGGCAACAATAAACTATATGAACGCTTCAAAAAAGATGGCTGAAGGATTAGGAATCTTAAATGCTATTGATGATGATATTATTGAACGCCTTGAAGCAAATATTAATAACA
>MENE01000085.1:9234-14167 GCA_001769005.1 Bacteroidetes bacterium GWA2_31_9b
ACGTATAGTGAGTTAAAAGATAAAATCAAAGTGATACGAAATAATTATATATTATAAAAATTTCCTCTGCTATGAAAAAAATATTCCTTGTAATAATTATTTTGACTTTAATAGCTTTCTTACCATATACTGGTAAGTCACAATGTAAAAGTTTTGCTAAAAAGGTTTGTAAGCTTGAACTTACTCCTTATATTCATGATGGGAATTTTAATGCTGCAATTTTAACTGAAGGAGAAGATGCAGAACTTTATAAAACATTTTATGCAGGACAAAATTATCGTATTTATATATGTGGCTCCGAAGCATTACCCGATATTGAATTTCAAGTACTTGATGTTAATCGAAATGTTTTATATGATAATAGAAAAAGTAATTATTCAAATCTATGGGATTTTAAGCTTGAAGCTAGTCAACAATTAATCATTTCATTACGTGTTAAAAGTGGTGAAGGTGAAACTGAAGAACTTGTAAGCGGATGTGTTGCTATATTATTTGGTATTAAAGAGAATAATCTTTAATCTTTTATAAATAATTTAAAAAAAAAAAACTGTGTTTTTCACAGGTTTTTTTAGTTTATTAATTATCATTTTAATTTTTCTTTTAGGAATTTACCTGTAATTGATTCTTTACAATGAATAATATCTTCAGGTTTTCCTTCAAAAATCAATTTTCCACCATTTTTTCCACCCTCAGGTCCTAAATCAATTATCCAATCAGCCGATTTTATTACTTCCAAATTATGTTCAATAATTAGAATACTATGTCCTCTGGAAATCAGAGCATTAAATGCATTGAGTAGTTTTTTAATATCGTGAAAATGTAACCCCGTTGTAGGTTCATCAAAAATAAATAGTGTATGTTTATTTTCAGTTTCTTTACTTAAAAATGTTGCAAGTTTTACTCGCTGACTTTCACCACCACTCAATGTACTTGATGATTGACCAAGTTTTACATATCCTAAACCAACATCGGCCAAGGGTTTTAATTTTTCAACTATTTTTCGTTCAGTAGTACCTTTTCCCTGACTAAAAAATTCAATAGCTTCATCAACAGTGAGTTCAAGTATGTCGAAAACATTTTTATTTTCGTATTTTACATCGAGTACATCATCTTTAAACCTTTTGCCATTACAAGTTTCACAAACAAGGGTAATATCAGCCATAAACTGCATTTCTACTTTTATTACACCTTCTCCCTGGCACTCATCACATCTTCCTCCATCAATATTAAACGAAAAATGAGAAACTTTAAAGTTGTTCAACTTTGCAGCTTGCTGGTCGGCATATAATTTTCTAATTTCGTCATATGCCTTAATATACGTTACGGGATTTGATCGTGACGATTTACCAATTGGATTCTGATCAACAAACTCAATATTTTTTAATAAATGCAAATCGCCACTCATCTCTTCAAATTTCCCTGTTTTCTCACCTAAACCAAGCAATCGTCTACTTAATGCAGGGGCAAGAATACCTTTTACTAAGGATGATTTCCCTGAACCACTTACGCCTGTTATAACTGTTAATGTATGTAATGGAAATTTAATATCAAGATGCCTAAGGTTATTCTCACGAGCACCTTTTAATTCAATATAGTTATTCCACTTTCTTCTGCTTTGTGGAACTTCTATTTTTTCTTTTCCTGTAAGATATTTAGCAGTCAAGCTTTCTTTACTTTTTAAAATATCAATATGATTTCCCTGGAAAATAATTTCACCACCAAGTCTTCCAGCAAAAGGGCCAATATCAATAATTTCATCAGCTGATTTAATAATATCTTCATCATGTTCAACTACGATAACCGTATTCCCTATAGATTGAAGTTGTTTTAATACTTTTATAAGTTGTTCATTATCTTTTGGATGTAATCCGATACTTGGTTCATCAAGAATATAAAGTGATCCAACCAAACTACTCCCTAATGATGTTGCCAGATTTATTCTTTGCGACTCACCACCTGAAAGTGTTGACGATAATCGATTAAGATTTAAATATCCTAATCCAACATTCATTAAAAAATCCAACCGATTATTTATTTCGATTAAAATACGTTTTGAAACTTCTATTTCGTAATCGTTTAGAGCTAATTCTTTAAAGAATTGCTGAAGCTCGTTTATTGGCATAAGTACTAAATCCTGTAACGATTGATTTCCTACTTTTATGTATGAAGCTTCTTTTTTTAATCGTGTACCACGACAGTCGGGACAATCCGTTTTGCCCCTGTAACGCGAAAGCATTACTCTGTATTGGATTTTGTATTTCTGTTCTTCAAGATATTCGAAAAAAGTATTTAACCCATTAAAATAACTATTGCCGGTCCATAAAAGATGTTTTTGATCATCTGTTAATTCAAAAAAGGGCTTGTGAATTGGAAACTCAAATTTATCGGCATTATAAATTAATTTCTGATTCCATTCCTGCATTTTTTCTCCCCGCCAGCATGCTATAGCTTCCTGATATATTGAAAGTTTTTTATTTGGTATTACCAAATCCTCATCAATACCAATTATTTTTCCATATCCTTCGCATCGTGGACATGCACCAACAGGATTGTTAAAACTAAATGTATGCACTGTAGGGTCTTCAAATTCAATTCCATCGGCTTCGAATTTATTTGAAAATTTTTCTGTGATTACACCATTATCTGTAAATGATTTTATTTGACAATACCCTTTTCCTTCGTTAAATGCAATTTGAACCGAATCGGCCATTCTACCCATTGAGTTCTCATCTGTTTTCACAACTATTCTGTCAATGATTACAGTAAATGGTTTTGTTTCATCAATTTTTACTGTTTCATCTAAAATCTCATTTATTTTATATGTTTCATTTTTTTGTTCAATACGAGTAATTCCTTCGTTTAAAAGTAAAAACAATTGTTCTGAAAAAGTTTTATCTTTTAGTTGATTGTAAGGAGTTAAGATTAAAGTTTTTGTGTTTTTTTCAAATGATATGATGTGGTTAACAACATCAGTAACTGAATGTCGCTGAACCTGTTTATTTGAAATGGGAGAAATTGTTTTGCCAATTCGTGCATAAAGCAGTTTCATATAATCATAAATTTCAGTTGATGTTCCAACAGTAGATCGTGGATTACGTGTATTTACTTTTTGTTCTATAGCAATGGCTGGGGGAATACCATGAATAATTTCAACATCAGGTTTATTTATTTTTCCTAAAAATTGACGGGCATATGACGAAAGACTTTCTACATATCTTCTTTGTCCTTCGGCATAAATGGTATCAAAAGCAAGCGAGGATTTTCCTGAACCGGATACTCCTGTAATGACAATGAACTTGTCACGAGGTATATTTAAGCTTATGTTTTTTAAATTATGAACTTTCGCTCCTTTAATAATAATATATTGATCTTTTTCTGGCATAATTGTTGAATTAAAAACCTTAATTTATGTTAAGATTCTTTATTTTAATTTGAAATTACAAGAATTTTTATTTAATTGCACAATATTAACAATTTATTTACTAACCTAATATTCGGAGGATTGATTATCGATTGAACTTCTACTCTTTATTTAATTTAAAAAGGAGGTTATTTTGGAAGCTTCACGATATTCCGATCACGAACTTGTTATACAGTTCATTAGCGGTAGACAATCTAGTTTTGAAATACTGATTAACCGACACAAAGATAAGGTTTATACCTATATTTTTTTAATGGTTAAAAATAATCAGTTAGCCGAGGATATTTTTCAGGAAACTTTTATTAAAGTAATTAAATCATTGCATGCTGGCAAATATCAGGAAAATGGCAAATTTATTTCCTGGGTTGTACGTATTGCTCATAATTTAATTATTGACCACTTCAGAAAAGAAAAACAAATGAAAACATTTTCTAGCAATGATTATGAAAATGATGTTTTTAATTCTATGCGTTTTTCTGAGCGTACAATTGAGGAAACAATAATTCAAGATCAAATTGAGGCAGATTTGCGTAAAATGGTTGAATGTTTACCTCAAGAGCAAAAAGAAGTTATTTTATTAAGGCATTATCTCGATTTAAGTTTTAAGGAAATTGCAGATCAAACCAATGTTAGTATAAATACAGCACTTGGAAGAATGCGATATGCTTTAATTAATTTGAGAAAATTGATCGAAGAGAAAAATCTGAGTTTAACATATAAGTAATTGATTGACATTATTTTTATATTTTATTTTCAAATAGGTTGTTAAAATTTAGAATGAAATTATACTAATTATAAATACTGGGCGTTATTTAATAAAATGATACATTTTAAAACGCCTATGAAAAAAACATCTACACTGTTGTATTTATATGAGAATTTTGAAAACAAAAAAAATGAAGTTGATGATTTTGAGTTTAAAGAATTCTCTGATATTCTTAGTAATTTGAAAATAAAAACAGAAATTCCTCCGGAAAAAATTGTTCGTAATATTCTGGAAATTTCAAAAACCTATTCTAAGGATTAATAGAACTAAAAAGGTTAAGATTAAAAGAGATAATTGATTATTCAGTTATCTCTTTTTTATTTTTGAATATTTATATATGAATTCAATAACATCTAAAATCCTGACCTTTAGCATTTAAAAATTTTATTATTATTTATTTTTAAAAAATATTGACTTTTAATATTTTTTGTAGTAGTATTGTGATATCAAAATGATATCAAAAAAACTAAAAATTACGATTTATGAAAAATGAGAAAGTATTTTCTGCAATTTCAGGTTATATCATGTTATTCGTGATATTTGTTATTCTTGCAATAACAGTTTTGGGGTTAATTTACATTCAAAACCCTTGGTTTATTTTAGGATTCGTATTATCAATTTTTTTGATAATCGGATTAGTAATTGTTAGTCCGAACGAATCTTCTGTACTTGTTTTATTTGGAGAGTATAAAGGAACAATTAAGGAAAATGGTTTTTTCTGGACAAACCCCTTTTTCTTAAAAAAG
>MENE01000086.1 GCA_001769005.1 Bacteroidetes bacterium GWA2_31_9b
CGAAAGTAACTAAAGAAAAACCAAAAAAAGTAGTTGCAAAAGTGGTTAAACCACGAGTTAAAAAAGACAACAAAGTTTAATTATAAATTCATAGAATTTTGAGCAATCTTGTACAACGCACGATAACAGGAGTTATATTTTTAATACTGGTAATTTTTGCCATTGCATTTAGTAAAATATCATTTTTAATACTCTTTTTATTAATTCTTATTGGTTCAATGTATGAGTTTTATACATTATCAAAAAAAGATGATATTAGTCCATTAAAGATTTATGGCATTATAGTAGGTTCTATTCTTTTTACTGCCAATTTTTTATTTGCAAACGATCTGATGAGTGCAAAATGCTTTCTTCCGGTTATTCCATTAGTAATAGGAGTATTTATTATTGAGCTTTACCGCAAAGCAGATCAACCATTTACAAATATTGGGTTTACAATTTTAGGGTTATTGTATATTGCTGTTCCTTTGTCATTAGCAAATTATATTGTTATTGACAATCAGGTAGCTTATAATCCAAATCTTTTATTGGGATTCTTTTTTCTAATGTGGTCGTATGATACACTTGCGTATGTTTTTGGAATATCATTCGGGAAACATCGGTTGTTCGAAAGAATCTCACCAAAAAAATCATGGGAAGGTTTTATTGGGGGAACATTATCTTCTTTGATTATTGCTTACGTTGTTTCACTCCTATTTAATGAACTTCGATTTATTGATTGGGCTATTGTTGCTATAATTATTTCTGTAGCGGGTACATTTGGCGATTTGGTTGAATCATCATTTAAACGAAGTGTCGACGAGAAAGATTCCGGGAAAATATTACCCGGACATGGTGGAGTTTTAGATCGCTTTGATGCTGTTTTTATTGCTCTTCCGATGTTCTATGTTTATTTGCAACTGGTTCAGTAAATTTTTTATATTTGTAAAAATTAATAAAATTATGGCTATACATAAAGAAGGATTTAAAATTATTGCAGTGGTATTCTTGGTTCTGGCAATAATTAATCTACTTGCGTTTAATTTTATATCAATCGCTTTTATTAACTGGGTATTATGTACCATTTCATTTTTATTTTTTGTTTTTATACTTCGATTTTTTCGCAAACCTACAAGAACAATAATTATTGATGATAATAAAGTATTTGCTCCATGCGATGGACAGATTGTAGTTATTGAACAAACCCACGAGAATGAATATTTCAACGATAAGCGTATTCAGATTTCAATTTTTATGTCGGTTTGGAATGTTCATATCAACTGGTTTCCTGTTGGAGGAATTGTAAAGTATTTTAAATATCATCCCGGCAAATTTTTACTTGCACGATTGCCAAAATCATCAACCGAAAACGAACGAACAACTGTAGTTGTTGAAAATAAAAACAATAAACAGGTTTTATTTCGTCAGATTGCAGGAATTGTAGCCCGAAGAATTATTTGTTATGCACAGGAAAATAAAGAATTCGCTCAGAATTCTGAAGTTGGATTTATTCGCTTTGGATCAAGAGTTGACATTTTTCTTCCTCTGGATGCAAAAATCAATGTAGAGATTGGTCAAAAAGCTGTTGGAACTAAAACGGTTATTGCAACAATTTAATTCCACTAATCAAAGTAATTGTCGATATTTATTCTGTAGAGTTTATCTTTCTTAAAGATAAATGTATATTTTGTTCCGGGTCCCATCATTTGAATACTATCACCTTTTATTTCAAGATTCTCAGAGAAACGATTTTTAAAATCTGTTTTAGGAATACCCACAAATATTTGGTTTACCAGTTCTATTTGTTTGTTCATGATTTTTCCTGCCAATAAAAACTCTTTTCCTGTGTGGGTTTTATAGAAAAAAACTTCCGATTTTTTGTAATAGAACTTATAAATGGTATCTGTCTTTTCTGGGTAATGTCTATTTCGATTGAGTAACTTTTCTGTTTTAAATTTTACCACTGAATTGTTTGAGAAATCCTTGATTGTTTCTTTAAATCCAAAAGG
The DNA here is from genome assembly GCA_001769005.1 of Bacteroidetes bacterium GWA2_31_9b. Lineage (GTDB taxonomy): Bacteria > Bacteroidota > Bacteroidia > Bacteroidales > UBA12077 > UBA12077. The sequence continues at coordinate 1,989 of MENE01000086.1, forward strand.
TTTTTCTAAAAACTTTTCCTTACTGATTTTCTCTATCGGTTGTGATGTATTTTGTACAGACTTGCAGTTGCTAAGAATTAGTATTGAAAGTAAAAAGTATATTATTTTCATAAATCGTCTTTTGGCTAATGTACAAAATTTTAACCAATATTCTTAACTGACTATCTGCTTATTAACAAAGACTATACTTATAAAAAGAATAGAATTACCCCTCCAACAGCTATTATGGATCCAATAATTTCTTTAAGGCTCAGTTTTTCTTTAAAGAATATTACTGCTGGGGCAATAATCAACACAGGAACAATCGCCATAATTGTAGCTGCAATTCCTGCAGAAGTGTGTTTCACAGCAAGTAACGAAAATGATACTCCTAAAAACGGACCAAAGAAAGCTCCAATACTTAAGCGAGACATAGCTTTTTTATTTTTAACTGCATCAGCTAATCGTCTCCATTTGTTAGTAAAAAGAAATATTAAAGCAAAACCAATAACCCCTGTAATTACTCGTATTTGAGTGGCAGCAAAAGCATCGTAATCTTTCATTCCATATTTACTTAATACCAACCCGCCAGCCTGTCCTAATGCGCCTCCAAAAGCTAAAAGTATTCCGGCCAAAGGATACGAAAGTTTCACTGTTTTACGATTTCCATTTGTAGTTTCATTTCCCTGTTCATCAATTCCATTTGCGTTTCTTTCAAAAACAACAAGTATAATACCGAACACAGTAAGAAACATACCAATGAAATTTTGAAAAGTAAGTGTTTCACCCATAATAATCCAACCAATAAATGCTGTAATTGGTGGAGTTAACGACATTATAAGCATTGAAACCCTTGCTCCTACTACAACATAAGCTTGAAACAGAAAAAGATCTCCCAGCACAAAACCTACAACTCCAGATAAAGAAAGCCATATCCAATTATGAGCACTTGCACCAATCGGAATAAAAGACCCTCGCGAAAATAATCCGTAAATACCAATAAATATGAACGCTATAAAAAGACGTATAAGATTTGTTGAAAGTGAACCCACTTTTTTACTTGCCGACTCAAATGCCAAAGCAGTTATTGTCCAAAAAACTGCAGTTAATAAAGCTGCATACTCGCCGGGGTGGTTTTGAAACATAAAAATTATTTATTGATTATTTTAAATTGAAATGATATTAGTTATTCAAATTTTATTAAATCGTATAAAATTACTTAATTTAGCTTTTGCAAACACTTTGATATACAAACTTGAAATTAGTTTAATATGGACAGTAGAATTAAATATTTGTTTATTGCACTTGGTGTTTTAATTATTGGATTTATACTTTGGTATTTTAAATCGATTATTACTTATATTTTAATATCTGCAATATTATCAATAATTGGTAAACCCGTTGTCGATTTTCTTGACAGAATTCACATTAAACGTATAAGAATACCTAAAGTTCTTTCTGCTTTTATAACTTTAATATTGATTTGGTGCGCTTTAATTTTATTCTTGCGATTTTTTATTCCTTTAATTGCTAACCAGGTAAGCGATTTGTCGTCAATTGATATAAATACCTTAACAACAAAGTTTCAGGAACCTTTAGATAAGATGAATCAATTTATTGTAAAATATAATGTATCTACCGAAAATTCAAAAACTGTTGAAGATTATATAAGTGAGAAAGCAATTGGATTTATTAATGGTACTTTTTTATCCAACTTCTTTGGTTCACTAGTTGGAATTTTTGGAAATTTAGTTGTTGCGGCATTTTCCATATCATTTATAACATTTTTCTTTTTAAAAGACCAAAGTTTATTTTATAATGGGATAATGGTTTTTGTGCCTGAAAAACTAACTGATAATTTTGCACATGTATTAAATTCAATAAAAAAGTTATTAACAAGATACTTTATTGGAATTCTGGTAGAAATTATTGGTATTATTACTTTAGTTACAATAGGATTAACAGTAATCGGAATCAATTTTCAAACAGCTATTGTTATTGGGCTAATTCTAGGATTATTTAATGTTGTTCCCTATGTTGGGCCATTAATCGGATCAACAATTGGTATCATTATTGGTTTTGCTACCCATCTGAATATGGATGTTAATTCAGAGTTAATTCCATTGTTAATTTATATGGCTATTGTATTTTCGATGGTGCGAATTATTGATGATGTTGTTTTTCAACCTTTTATATATTCCAGCAGTGTAAACGCACACCCTTTAGAAATATTTATTGTAATATTGATGGCAGCAAGTTTAGCAGGCATTTTAGGTATGATTCTGGCTGTTCCTTCATATACAATTTTACGTGTTTTTGCTAAAGAGTTTTTCAATAACTTTAAGTTGGTTAAAAAATTAACTGAAAAAATTTAAGGTTTTCTAATGGGTTTTTATATATTTACGTGAATAAATGCAGATTATGCTTCAACTAAAAAAATTCATTTTCATTTTACTTTTCTTTATAGCTAATAGCTCAATTGCACAAATAGATACTATTACTTTCAGGATAGAACCTGATTTAGCTAGTTTTAAAATTAAGTGTATTGCTCAAAAAATTATTGGTGATACTTCTGACTTTCAATTGTCAGATACCATTGGTTCGGCATTTACATTTAATTGGAATGGAACAATAGAACCAACCATAGATGGAGTTCCAATAGTTACTTATGAATTTGAAGCAGCAGGTGATTATGTTATTGATTTATCGGTATACGAAGATGCAACAGGTAAAACATTCCCGGTAAGTAAAACTGTTAATATACAAGATATAATAAGAGTTCCGAATGTATTTTCTCCAAATGATGATACTATAAACGATTTGTTTATTGTTCAGTCAAATGGGGTTACTCCTATTGAAATGAGTATATATAGTCGTACAGGTGTAATGGTTTATCGTTCAAAGGCTCAAACAATTGTATGGGATGGGAGAACCTCATCAGGCCTTCGTGCAAGCGAGGGTGTTTACTTCTATATCTTAACAACCGACAATCCAGATATTTATCGAACTGGATTTATTCATTTGTTTTGTCCCGATTGTGACAAGCTAGACTAATTTTTCAATAAAATTTATATATTTGATTGTTCTAAATGTAAACTATGAAAAATAGAAACATTTTTACACGAATATTTTTTTTCTACTATACCGGATTTAAAAGCATGACTATTGGCAAGAAACTTTGGGTTATTATTCTTGTTAAACTGTTTATTATGTTCGCAATTCTGAAAATATTCTTTTTCCCTGATTTTTTAAATTCAAAGTTCAACACCGAAAAAGAAAAAGGCGATTACGTTATCGATCAATTAACAAATCCAAAAACTATAAACAATGATTGAGAATATAGATCTGTCGCTGGTAAACTGGTCGAGAGCTCAATTTGCTCTAACAGCACTATATCATTGGCTATTTGTTCCTCTTACACTTGGGATAACTTTTATAATAGCCTTTATGGAAAGTATTTACGTTAAAACAGGTGATCCTGAATGGAAGCGAATTACAAAATTCTGGATGACATTGTTTGGCATTAACTTTGCAATCGGTGTTGCTACTGGTATTATACTCGAATTTGAGTTTGGAACCAATTGGTCAAACTACTCCTGGTTTGTAGGTGATATTTTTGGTGCACCTTTAGCTATTGAAGGAATAATGGCATTTTTTCTGGAATCAACCTTTATTGCTGTTATGTTTTTTGGATGGAATAAAGTAAGTAAAAAGTTCCATCTACTTTCTACCTGGTTAGTTGCTTTTGGCTCAAATCTTTCAGCTCTTTGGATATTGGTTGCAAATGGATGGATGCAATCTCCTATAGGAATGCATTTCAACCCTGATACTGCACGAAACGAGATGCTCAATTTTTGGGAGGTGTTTTTATCACCAATAGCAATTA
>MENE01000087.1:0-168 GCA_001769005.1 Bacteroidetes bacterium GWA2_31_9b
CAAAGCCCGGTTTACATGCTGACCACCCAGTCGTTTGCCAATTTTTAAAATGCAAGCTTCCAAAAATTCGGTATCGAATCCGGCATATTCATTAACCAACCGTTTAATACGCTCCCTCTTACTCAGTTCCATTTTTAATACGGGTGATTGGCGCATAATGCTAAACAG
>MENE01000087.1:185-16665 GCA_001769005.1 Bacteroidetes bacterium GWA2_31_9b
TTACACCTATGGAGTTGCTTTCATCTTCGAGCCAGATGGGTTTGGTTGAATCGAGTTGTAAAAAATGAATAATTAAATCGTTCTCGAACTGTTCGTTGGTTGGCTGCTTGGCCTGACCCAATGCTCCAAAAGCAGAACCTTTGTGGTTTGCCAGTTTTTCGAGATCAAGAATCTGCTCACCTTGTTCTTTAATTTTATGAAGCGTTTCTGTTTTACCGCTTCCGGTTAAACCGCCAACAATAATCAGGTTTTGTGCTTCGGAAAGTTTCAGTTTACCGTATCGCCTGAACGATTTGTACCCACCAACCAAGGTGTAGGTTTTTATACCAATCATTTCGAATAGCCAGGCCATGCTAGCACTTCGCATACCTCCACGCCAGCAATGAACCAACAATTGGTTGTTCACAGCAAGCTCCTGTGCTCTTTCGGCAAAAGATTTCATTTTAGGGCCAACAATCTCGAGTCCTTTTAATACAGCTGTGTTTCGATTAATTTGTTTGTAAGCAGTACCAACAATAGCTCGTTCATCATTATCGAACAATGGAATATTAACAGCTCCGGGGAAATGACCTGTTTCGAACTCTTTCGGAGAACGAACATCCACTACAGGAATTGTTTTCGATAAAATGATAAAATCAGTGATGCTTATTTTCTGAATCATTGAAATAATATTGCGCTGCTAAATTAATGAATAATGATTGATTAATTGCGAATTACGAATTTTGAATTACCTGTTTTGAATTTTTTTTTCTATACTACAGCTAAAAGTGAATAACTTTTAGATATTTAAGAAATCATGCTGTATATCAAAATGCAAGATGGGTTAATTTTATAAAAAAGGCACATTGTAGTGAAGAATGATGAATAAATAAAATGGGTTAAAATCTGGCTTGTTTAATAAAACAACTAACTTTAAGAAAGGGAATTGTAATTTGAAAAACAGCAGATTAATTTTTATTCGGAGTTTATAGTAGTTATATTTATAAATAAGTGAGCAGCAATTATATTTTTAAAATTATTGAAATGTTTTTGGTATCAATTAGTTAAGATATATTATGAAAAAAATGTGCTTTATATTATTAACTTTTGGATATTCAATACTTTCATGTGATAATGAAATTGGAGAAGATATAAAACCTGAATCAAAAACTGAAAAATACTTCACTTTAGTTGGAGAATGGAAAGGGTTCGAGACATATGGTGGATACGGTGGAGATTCATATTTTACTCCTGAAAACACAGATAATATACTATCATTAACCTTTATTCGAAATGGACAACTAATTATAATTGAAAATTATGATCCTACCTTTGTGACAGATTGTTTTGCAACAAAAGTTAATGATGAACCAAATGATTATTTAACAATAAATAGTGACATTATATATTCTATGTTCGGAACATTGATGCTACCATCACGACACTTTATTGTTTCATTAACAGATACTTTGAACATATATGAAGCTAACTGGAGTGATGGTTATGGACATCGTTTTAAAAGAACAACAAAATAACAAACTACAACGAATCACAAATATTGAGGGGTGAAGTGGTTCACATTTTTTTTCTATTTGCAGACCAAGGTAATTTTACCAAAATTGAAGAAATTAAAGATATTTAAGATGGGGTGATTAAGAAATAAAAATTAAATAAAATCGAAAAATGAAAACCTATATTTCAATTTTGAGAGGTATAAATGTAAGTGGGCAAAAATTAATTAAAATGGATGCACTTAGACAAATGTATTCCGATTTAGGCTTTAAAAACATTCATTCTTATATTCAAAGTGGAAACATTATCTTCCAAGCCCAAAAAATAAAACACGAATATTTAGAAAAGAAAATTACTGAAAAAATAGTAGCTGATTTTGGTTTTAATGTTCCGGTTATAGTAATGGAATTTGATTATTTATCAATGGTTTTAAAGAATAATCCTTTTGTTGTTGAAAGAACCGAAGATATAACAAAACTTTATGTTACTTTTTTATCACACGAACCTGTACAAGCGAATATAGATAAAATAAACATAGGTCAATTTCTTCCTGACGAATTCATATTGAAAGGAAAAACTATTTATTTATTTTGTCCTAATGGATATGGTAAAACAAAATTGACGAATTCTTTTTTTGAAAACAAATTTAAAGTTGTAGCAACTACAAGGAATTGGAATACAATAAACGAACTATACAAAATATCTGAGAAAGTAAGTATTTATTAAAAAATAGAGCTAATTCCACTCATTAAAAATCTGTTAAATATTACCACTATAAGTATTCCTAACATAGTTTTCGTTCAAAGCCTCATGTATTTTCTGAACAAAATCTATTAAAAATTTGTTATTTGTTTTTTATGCTTTTGCTAAAATTCAAACAAAACTGTGATAAATATTTAATGTAATTTATTACCCATTTTCATTGTTTCTCGGAGTAAACAAAATAAATATAAAGTATTATCATGACCACAAAAGAAAAAACAAATATAACTGTACGAGCAATTATTAATGCTCCGGTTGAAAAAGTATGGAGCTTTTGGACAGATCCAAAACATATTATTCATTGGAATAATGCATCGAACGACTGGCATACACCAAAAGCAGAAAATGATTTGCGAGTTGGTGGACGTTTTCTTTCACGAATGGAAGCAAAAGATGGCAGTAGTGGTTTCGACTTTACAGGCGAATACATTAAAATTGAAAAAAACAAACTAATAGAATACGATATTGCAGACAGCAGAAAAGTGATAGTAACTTTTGTTTCTAATGGAAACGTAACAACATTGACAGAAGTTTTTGAAGCTGAACAAATACATAAAATAGAATTACAACAAGCAGGCTGGCAATCAATTTTAGATAACTTTAAAAAGTATGTTGAAAAATCAACGAAATTCGAAAAAATGCATTTTGAAATAACCATTCATGCACCTGTCGATAAAGTATTTCAAACTATGTTCGATGCTGAGTTGTGGACAGAATGGACAGCAGAATTTAATCCTTCGTCATATTTCAAAGGCTCGTGGGAAAAAGGTTCAAAAATTCTATTTCTGGGAACCGACCAGGATGGAAATACTGGAGGTATGGTCAGTCGGATTAAAGAGAACATCCCCAACAAATTTGTGAGTATTGAACATCTTGGTATTGTTAAGAATGGTAAAGAAATAATGACCGGCTCGGAAGTTGATACATGGAGCGGAGCATTAGAAAATTATACTTTCACCTACACGAATGGAAAAACATTGCTTTCAGTTGACACGGATAGCAATGAGGAATTTAAAACTTACTTTTTAGAAACCTGGCCCAAAGCATTAAAAAAATTGAAATCAATTTGTGAATAATAATAAATCTTTTTAACCTTTATATTATGGCAAAAGTAAGCACTTATCTCAATTTTAAACGAAATACGGAGGAAGCATTTAACTTTTACAAATCAATTTTTGGAGGTGATTTTACAGGTGGTATTTCACGTTTTAGCGATATTCCTTCCACAGAGAAAATGCCCCCTTTACCTGATGCTGATAAGAATCTTGTGATGCATATCGCGTTACCAATACTTGGCGGACATGTTATTATGGGTACTGATGCTCCTGAATCTATGGGTTTTAAAGTAAATTTTGGAAACAATGTTTACATTAATCTTGAACCTGATACAAGAGTAGAAACAAAAAGATTATTCAATGCACTCTCTGCCGGTGGTACTGTAGAACAAGATTTACAGGAAATGTTTTGGGGCGACTATTATGGAAGTTGCAAAGATAAATACGGTGTACAGTGGATGTTTAACTGTGCTGAAAAAAGCAAATAATACTGAGTAAATTACTATAAAGTATTAAAGATAATGAAAAATTTATCTGCATTTAACTTTATAACTCTCAACGGTTATTTAAATGGTCCTGATGGTGACATAAGTTGGCACAAGCATGGTATCGAAGAAAATCAATATGCCGCAGAAAGTTTAAAATCAGGAAATATTCTTCTTTTCGGACGCAAAACGTATGAAATGATGGCAAACTATTGGCCAACACCCATGGCTATGAAAAACGATCCTATGGTTGCTGAAGGAATGAACAATGCTGAAAAAATTGTTTTTTCAAGAACACTTAAAAAGGCTAATTGGAAAAATACAAAAATAATAAGTGATAATGTAGTATTGGAAATAATGCGTTTGAAGAAATTATCCGGGAGCAACCTAACCTTACTTGGTAGCGGAAGTATTTTAACTTTATTTGCAGAAAATGGATTAATAGATGATTACCAAATAATGATTGACCCAGTTGCTATAAGTTCTGGAACACCAATATTTAATGAAATAAAAAAACCATTAAATTTAAAACTAACAAACGTGAAAACATTCATGAGCGGTGTAGTTTTACTAAGCTACAAACCCTAATTAGTCAGCAGATAAAATCGCATTAATTTTTTAAATTAAATATCTATGAATAACACGATATATCCTTGCCTCTGGTTTAACGGAAATGCAAAAGAAGCTGCTGAATTTTACTGCTCAGTATTTAAAAATTCTGTTATTACTTCGGATACACAGCTGGTTGTAACATTTATGTCAGCCGGGCAAAAATTTATGTGTCTCAATGGAGGTCCACAATTTACTTTCAATCCAGCGATATCATTTTTTGTTTTGTGCGAAACTGAAGATGAGATAAATAAAGCATGGAGTCGTCTTTTAGAAGGCGGATCCGTGTTAATGCCATTAGATAAGTATGAGTGGAGTTCAAAGTATGGTTGGGTACAAGACCGTTTTGGAATCAGTTGGCAATTGTCTTATGGTAAAATGGAGGAAGTCGGTCAAAAGTTCACTCCAGTACTACTGTTTACCAAAGAACAAAATTGTAAAGCAGAACAAGCGATTCAATTTTATACTTCTGTATTTGAAGGTTCAAGCATTGAAGGAATTTTAAGATATACTAATGATGAAAATGAACTGGAAGGAACAGTAAAACATGCACAATTTAAATTGGGAAAACATGTTTTTATGGCAATGGACAGTTCGTTACAACATCTATTTAACTTTAATGAAGCCATTTCTTTTGTTGTTGATTGCGAAACTCAGGAAGAAATAGATTATTACTGGTATAAACTCACTAAAGATGGGGAAGAAAGTCAGTGTGGTTGGTTAAAAGATAAGTTTGGCATTTCTTGGCAAATTGTCCCAATAATTTTGGAAAAGCTCATGAGCGACCAATCTAAATCGGAACGTGTTGTTAATGCATTTCTTCAAATGAAGAAATTTGAAATTGAAAAATTGATTAATGCATAAAGAATAAAAGAACTAATATTTCATTGCAATTTTAGATAAATTGAATTGGTAAACTGTTATTCGTTTGATTGAATAGAATGTAGTACTAAAAAACAAAATCACTATGTTATTGTTAATTTACGCTTCTATATTAGAAATTAAATTTATAATATGAAATTCTTTGGAAGACCCTTGTTTAATATTATCCAAAGACAGTTAAAACCACTTTTTACGTTTCATATAAACTAGCATTAAAATTGCAATTAAAAACATTAAACCCATCACAACAAAATATCCCCACTTCCAATCAATTTCAGGCATATAATGAAAGTTCATTCCATACACACCCACTATAAATGTTAATGGAATAAATATGGATGTAATAATGGTAAGTGTTTTCATTACCTGTGTCATGTTATTGCTCTGATTCGACTGATTTAACTCAACCAAGCTTCGTTGATCTTCTTTAAAAGACTCTACCAGCTCGAAATTGTATTGTACATGATCTTTAATGTCCCTTAAGTATTTGAAGTTCGATTCTTCAATTTGATTGGGCTCATCGCTTATTAAGTTTTGAAGCGACTCTAATAAACCAAATACATATTTACGAACTGTTACAACTTTCTTTCTTATTTCATGCAATCTATGAATATAATTCTGATCTGGATATTCAACTAATAAATCTTCTATTTCGTCTAATTGTTCTCTTAAAAATTCCATTACATTAAAATAATTATCGACAACAAGATCAACCAACACATAAAATAAATAATCAGTTCCATTTTTATTCACTTTTCCTTTTTGATTTAATGTTCTTTCTTTAGCCTGTATGAAAAAATTACCCGGATTCTCCTGAATTGTAATCAAATAATTATGCCCTAGGACAATACTTAACTGTTCATACTTTATTTCTTTATCTATTTGCAACATTTTTAATGTAAAAAGTAAGTGATCACTATAATATTCAACTTTAGGAAGAAGATCTATATATACCAAGTCTTCGAGCAAAAGTGAATGTAAATTAAAATATTTTCCAATCTTTTCGATAGAATCATTACTCTGCAGAGAATTAAAATGAAACCAGTTAACATTATCTTTTTTTAATAAGGGAAAAAGATCATCAATATTTTCTTTTTCAAATATGTCGGCTCCAGTTTCGTTATAAGCTAATAAATTGTTTTTTAAACTCTCTTGTAAATTTGATCTTTTATTGTTCTGATTTTTATCACTTTCCTGAGTACTTGAAATAAATTCATTTTTTTTCTTTTTCATGTTAATTGATTTTTCTAAATCAAAGATTAATTCCTTTTATATCTTTATATAAATCAACAGCATATAAGTCTGTCATGCCGGAAACAAAATCTACGATGGCCATTGTTTTATTATAAAAACACTGATCTTCGACATTAAATTGTGATGGAATAATAGATAGGATTTTTTTGGAGTAATCGCTATCAGGATTGAGAAGAGCAGAAATAAACTCGTCCAAAAGTGTTCCTAAAACATTAAATCCTGTTAATTCGATTTTAACAACCGATGGGTGTTTGTAAATTTCTTTAATAGCTAATGTTTGGCAATTCTCAAATGCTACTTTACAAGATCCGCTTAATCCTTTCACTAAGCTCGATTCAAAATCACCATTCAGAATTTTATCATGATTTGTGATAAAAACAGATGCTGTTTCCTTAATAAGTTTGCTAATTACCGATGCTCTAAGGTAAGTAACTTGTTCGTTTAAATCGGTTACTTCTTTAAAAACTTCATCTTTTTGTTTATAAAAACTCTGGTCTTCTTGCTTATCAAAGAATCCAAGCAATAATTCAAAGGTTTTGCTTGTATCTAATATGTTGAGTTTGTGGGCATCCTCAATATCCATAATTTCGTAACAAATATCATCAGCAGCTTCAACAAGAAAAACCAATGGATGACGAACAAATGATAAAGGGTTGTTAGATATTTTTTTTAAACCCAATTCATTTGCAATAGATATAAATGTTTCCTTTTCGGATTGAAAGTACCCAAACTTCTTTTTCCCTTTAACTAATGCATCCGATCCATAAGGATATTTAATAAGCGCTGCAAGAGAAGAATATGTAAGAGCAAATCCGCCTTTCCTACGTCCATTAAATTGATGGGTTAATAATCGAAGTGCATTAGCATTTCCTTCGAAATGAGTCAAATCTTGCCACTGCTCTTCAGTAACTTTAGGTTTTACGTTTTTCCCGTTTGCTTCTTTAAAATATATCGAAATGGCCTCTTCGCCTGCATGCCCAAAGGGAGGATTGCCTAAATCGTGGGCTAAACATGCAGCAGATACTATTGAGCCGAGTTCATCGAGAATATCTTTATTTTGTATATCGTTTCTTTTCTTTAGTTCCTGAGCAACTCTATTTGCCAATGATCGACCAACACTTGCAACTTCTAAACTATGGGTCAACCTATTATGAACAAAAACACTTCCGGGTAATGGAAAAACCTGTGTTTTATTTTGCAACCTACGGAAAGGGGATGAAAAAATTATCCGATCGAAATCGCGTTGAAACTGTGAACGTATTTCGTCTGTATTTGATAATTCTTTATTTTCTTGACCAAGTCGTTTTGCCGAAAGAAGCTTGTCCCATTGCATCATAAATATTTAGAATAAAGTATATTTAAAAATACATTCAACTGATTAAATGTCAATTCCCAAAAAGATTCTTACTAAATAACCAATACCGAATGTAAATGCAGCAACACCCATGCTAATAATGAACATTTCCCAAAATCGTTTACTAAAATTCAGATCTTTTGCAACAGAAATGTAATAGTTAAAAAATAAAATGACTAAAACAGCTAAGGTTAACGTTAATACTAAGCAAATAAAGTAATTCGTAAATAAAAAATATGGTAGAATTAAAATTACAACTGTGAAAATATAAGCCAGACCAGTATAAAATGATGATGCCATCGCGTTTGATCCATTATTGTCTGCTTTGGTCGATAAATATTGCGATGCAGCCATTGAAAATGAAGCAGCAATTCCTGTAATTAATCCGGCAATAGCAATTAATCTGGTATTTTGCAAAGCAAATGTTAAACCAGCTAATGTTCCGGTAAGTTCAACTAAAGCATCGTTAAGTCCAAGAACGATTGATCCAACGTATTCAAGTTTTTTTTCCTCAATCATGGCGATGAGTTCTTTTTCGTGGCCATCTTCTTCGAGCGCAATTTGTCGGGCTTCAGGGACAAACGATGCTGCATCCATGTATGATTTTTGAGCACCTCCTTCTCCCCGTTCCATAAGTTTTATTCCAAAAGTAATTCCGAAAATGCGGGCAATCCAGTAAAATTTAAAAACCTTAAACCAGTTTGGCTTAACTTTAGCATTGCTTATTTCTTTCCAAAAGATATAATGTCGCATTTCATCATTGCCAATGCTTTCGAGCAACTTGCTGTTTTTTTCATTTTTTACTTTACGGGAAAGTCTAGTATAAATATAATACTCTGTAATTTCGTTTCGCTGAAATTGTTTTATCTGTTCAATTTGCTCAGCATTTAAATTTCTGTTCATTTTATAATTATTTTATAAACCAAAGTTAACCATACTTAAAATGAATACCCAATTAATAAATTAAAATTATCGGCCCAATCGCCATGAACTTTAAATGTTACACCAATCATTATATGCCTTTTGAACCGATAAGTTAAGGAATACCGTTGATAAAAATTACGTACTTTATAAGGAGCATAAACATATGTACCCCAATATTGTGAAAAATCAAACTGTCCAAAAAGAAAATGATGCCCAACTAAAAAAGAGATTTGTTGATTGTCTGTTTCGAGATTTAGACGTTTCATTTTTTCTTTAACTGCTCCATCGTTAATATACTCTAAGCCGGTACTTAGTCCATTTATTTTAGTTACTTTTCTACCAACAACTCCATAAAAACCAAAAATAAAAGTTTGCGTTTCTGGATTTTCAATATCTTTTTCAACTGTTTTAAATGTTCCAAAAGTATTCACGTAAAAGAAATTGAATGGTTTAAATTCTTGATTTTGGAAATTAGGAAAATCAATTTTTCCATTAAGATTATAGTTTAACCCTATTCCAAAAGTTGGAAAATTCATTCCATAATTGGGTGACTTTGTACCTCCATTTGAAATGTGGTTGTATTTTGCATAAGCCATTAGTGAAAAGTTATTGTTCAATTTAAAGTTTGCATTCAGGTCGATATGGGTAATAAATGCAAAATGAGTTGAGAAAAATAGATTTTCAGGATTGTTGATTTCATCATAAATATGATCAAGGTAAGTTAGTCCTATTCCCATTCTTGTTGAAAGTTGAAAAACTTTCGTTCTAATTAAATACGGTTCTGCAAATCCTATAATGTTATAAGAGCTTCCAATTACTTCTGGGTTTGAATAGTTCATATATAAAATTGAAAACCCTACTTTTGAAAAACAATTGCATTGTTGATAATTTTTTTCTTTTATCCGAAGCCATGCTATTTCTGCTTCTAGACCAAAAGAATTCGAATTTGTAAGCTGTTCTATTTTGCTTGAATGAGCTAAAATTATTCCATATTGAGGTTTAATTCCAATTTGTAAAGGATTTGAAATTGAATCGTCAGCTCTTGTATTTTTTACAAGCAATAAAATCATGAGAAAAAGGATAAACCGATAAAGCATATCAATTCATAATTAAATTATATGTTAAGATAAATGATTTATTTTTTACAATAAAATACTGAATAAGAAAGATTGTTTAGTTTATCTTTTTTCTAACTTTTTAAAACAAAAAGTTATTTAATAACTTTATTTAAAACAGATTACAATTCCATTCGTCAAAAAGTTTTAAAATTAATATTTAACAAGCTTGTTTCACATCATGCTGATTTACTTGCTTTTATATTTACTATTTTGTTTTATTAACAACTTTAACCTTGTTTTTTTCACATATATTTAATAAATAAATTACAAACCTACTGACCGTAATTTTTTTTGTTTCATATTTTTTATTTTATTTGCCAATTGTTTTTTAACTAATGGAATTATACATAGTTAATGGATTTCGAAAAAAAATTAAAAGCTAAAACTCTCTTCGCAGTAATATCAGTACTGTTTATATTATGTGCTTTGTACTTTTATCTTGGTGTTAAAAATCAAAAAAATTACCGCGATTGGCAAATCCAAAAAGAAAACGAAGTAGTTAGTGTTGAAATAAAAAATCTACTTTACAATACCAATACTGCGTATCAACAAAAAATTCAATATTTCATAAATAATCCTGAAATAAAACGAGATTTTTCGAATAACAATATTCAAGAATTGTATCAAAAAGTATTTCCATTTTATAGTGTACTAAAAACAGAAAATCCATATTATTTCATTATTAATTTTTATAAACCCGACAATAATTTAGCATTAAAATTAGATGTTGTACCCGGTTCATACTCAAAAACAGCTATTCCGGAATCATTCGTTTCTAAAGTAAACAGTTCTTACAAAAAATTATCAGGATTTGAAAAAAGTGAAGGAAATTTGTTTTACAAGATTGTTGAACCATTATTTCTTAATGGAAAGTATATTGGTTGCATTGAGTTTGGATTAAGAGAAAACGAAGTTGTTGAATCCATATCAAATAAATACAACGTTCAAATTGCAAGTATTTTTAACAAACAACAAACATCAACTGCAATAATTGAAGATATTTCCGAACAAAATTCAAACTGCGAAATCATAATTCATTCATTATATAATAGTTTGCTTTTTTCTCAAATAGAAATTACTAATAATAAAATTATACCCGGCAAATTAATATATAACGACAAACAATACTCTTACGATGTAATTGAAATTCAAAATAATTTTAAAACCGATGGATTTACTGGGGTTATTTTTACAAAAGACATTACTGAGTTAGAAAATCAATTTCAGGTTACCTTATATAAATCACTTCTAGTTGTCATATTAATTCTTACATCTGTATTTCTCATTCTTCATTACTCATTCAATATTATAATTAATAAAGTTTTTCATCTTCAGGATTCGTTAGATAAGAGATTAGCTGAAAAATCAAAAGAAATTATAAAAACCAATGCTGAGCTAAATCAAATTTTTAATACAACCGGCAATAGTATGCGATTAATAGATACGAATTATAATATTATTCGTGTTAATAGAGCATTTACAAGTATGTCGGGAATTAGTAAAGAAAATGCCGAAGGTAAAAAGTGTTTCGATGTTTTTCCTGGTCCATATTGTCATACAGCAGAGTGCCCATTAACCAGAATAAAAAATGGGGAAGAACGAGTTGAACAAGATATTAAAAAGAAAAATGCAAATAATGTAATTATCCCAGGAATTACTACTTCGGTAGCTTTTAAGGGTAACAACGGTGAAATGTTAGGAATAATTGAAGACTTCAAAGATATTTCGAAACGAGTAGAAATTGAAGAGGCTTTAAAAAGAACAGAACAACAATTTTCCTATTTTATGGATAATATTCCGGTAGGTGTTTTTATTAAAGATGAAGATAGCCGAATAGTTTATTCAAATAAATATCTAAATAATTTAGTTATAGGAGAATCCGGAATAGGTAAATTACCACAAGAACTTTTTACTGATAAATACGCATCCAGAATAATAAAAGAAGATCATAAAGCCATTTCAGGAGAAATTCTTGTTTTAGAAGAAGACCTTCCAAACAGAACTGGTGCTATTTACTCCTTTTTAACTCACAAATTCAGATTCAGAGGAGCCGATAATAACTGGCATATTGGAGGCGTTTCACTTGATATCACTAACAAAAAGAAAACCGAACTTCAATTAAAATTATTATCCAATGCTATTCAACACTCTCCAACTTGTGTAATTATAACCAATCTTAAAGGTGTTATTGAGTTTGTTAATCCAAGTTTTACTCAAATTACCGGTTATTCAGCAAATGATGTTATAGAAAAAGAAATAAGTATTTTACGATCAGAAGAACTTTCAAGAAGTATTTATCAGGATATCATGGACATAGTGATTACCGGCGTTGATTGGCAGGGAGAATTTCAGAATATTAAGAAAAATGGAGATAAATACTGGGAGCTGGCATCAATTTCACCAGTAAAAAACGATAAAGGTGAAATCACCCATTTTGTATTTATTTCAGAAGATATAACTACAAGAAAAATTAATGAAAAAGAACTGATTAAAGCAAAGGAAAAAGCAGAAGAAGCTGACAGATTAAAATCTGCTTTTCTGGCAAACTTATCGCACGAAATAAGAACTCCAATGAACGCAATAATTGGATTCTCAAATCTTTTGCTCGACGAAGAAGTACCTTATGATGAACGTGTTAAGCTGAATAATCTTATTAACGATAATAGCTTTAACTTACTCAAGATTATTGATGATATTATTGATATTTCAAAAATCCAGTCTGGGAAAATCGATATTCAAAAAACAGAATGCCACGTTAATAAACTAATTAGTGATTTGCAACAAGAATTCACGAACAGGGTAAGTGCAAATACAAAGAAGGAAATTCGATTATCTATAAACAAGGGAATTAGAAGAAAAAACTTCACAATAGTTACCGATACAAAAAGACTCTATCAGGTTCTTTATAATTTAATTGAAAATGCTGTAAAATTCACAACCAAAGGTTTTGTTGAATTTGGATATACCTTAAAAGACAATAATACAATTCAGTTTTATGTTATTGATTCGGGTATAGGAATTGCAAATGATAAATTTGATCAGATATATGATATGTTTCGTCAAGCTGACGAGTCGTTTACTCGCGAATACGGAGGTATCGGAATCGGACTGACAATAGCAAAAAAAATAGTTGAACAACTTGGTGGAGAAATTTGGGCACAATCAACACCAAATCAGGGTACCAATATTTATTTTACTCTTCCATTGGAGCCTTTTGATCAAAAATTTGAAAAAAATTTACAAGAAGATATTCAGGAACATGGTTTCAACTGGCATAATAAAGTAGTACTTGTAGCCGAAGATATTGAAACCAACTTTACATTTATAGAAGAAGCCCTGTTGCCTACAAAAGCAAAAATTCTTTGGGCAAGAGATGGTAAACAGGCTGTTGATATGTGTACATCTAACGATCAAATTGATTTGGTATTAATGGATATTAGAATGCCTATTATGGATGGCATTGAGGCTACACGTCAAATAAAAAAAATAAATAAAAACCTTAAGATTATTGGACAAACTGCATATGTTCATAATAATGAAGAAGTCATTTGTAAAGAAGCAGGGTTTGATACATACATGAGTAAACCTATTACAATTGAAAATCTTCTTTTTGCGATAAATCATGTATTCTCATCAAATTAATTTTGTTTTCTACTTAACTTCATCAGACTTTATCAACACTTCTATTTATCAATTTTTACTACTTTTATTTTTTTGTTAATTACCAACATCCTTAATTGTATCATTTTAATATTAAATTTCTTACATTTATACCTTTATTTGCAAACATTTAACCTTAAAGATCATGATTGCAATCTATATTCAAGAATTACTAGCTACAAATAACCGGGTTATACTTCCTAATTTCGGAGCATTTTTGGTTAGAGCAACATCAAAAAGTAAAGATGCGAATACCCTTGAAGAGAAACTAAAAGATGTTTATTTTAGTCCCTTTTTAAAATTTAACGACGAATTACTCGAAAAATATATCATTACAAAAGAAGGTTTAAGTAAAGCTGAAGCTTCAGAGAAGATTAAAAAATTTATTGAAGAGGTAAAAAATCAACTCGATAACGAAAACCCCTATGATATAAAATCCTTTGGAAGTTTCACTTCCGATAAACAAGGAAAAATTCAATTTAATCCAATAATTTTAGAATCATCCGAAGTAAAAACAAATGAAGTAATTGCTGAACAAAAAAAACCTAAAGAAACAAAACAAAAAGAAACTGTTAAAAAAGCAGTTAAAGTATCTCCACAAGAGACTGTAAAAGAAACAGTGAAAATTGTTGAACCCAAAGAACCTGTAATAGAAGTAAAATCATCACCAAAAGAAAATATTAAAGAAGAACCAAAAGTTGTGACAAAACAAACTGTAATATCAAAAAAGGAAGAAGTTAAGATTCAACCCAAAAAAGAAAAATCATCAATAAATAAAGGACTTGTTTGGTCAATTGCATTAGGGTTACCATTAGCAGCCATTTTTATTTGGGGCTTACTCAATTTCGACACCGTAAATAAAATCCTAAAAAAGGATACAAAAGAAAAAGTGAAAACTGAAGAAACACTTATTAGTGATGCTGACGAGAAAACCTCAGAGGAAATAATTGAAGAAGAAATAATTGCTCAATCAGAAACACTAGAAGTAGAAAAAGCACAATCTATCGAAAAACCTGTACAGTCGGATCCTACAGAAAAAAAATATTATATAATTGCCGGAAGTTTTAAAAATGATACTTATGCAAGCAACTATGTAAAAAAATTACAGGAACAAGGGTTTCCTGCTGAAAAACTTGCAGAAAGAAACGGGATGCATGCAGTTAGTTTTAACTCATTTGCCGATAAACAAAAAGCTTTTGCTGAATATAAATTTATTACTCAGCAAAAGAAACTTCAAGCCTGGATACTTTACTATTAACATTTCAGAATAAATTTATTAAGCCGCTTAAACCGCGGCTTTTATTATTTTATAACATTTGATTCTACTAATTTAATTCGTACTTTTAAATTCATTCTGTTTTTTATAAAATATTCTGAATTAATTTTGTTTATTTTGCGCTTAATTAATCAATTATACCTTTTTATGAATGAAAATAAAATACGCTGATCTTATTGAACAAACCTTTGACTTTCCACAAAAAGAATTTGAATTGGATGATGACAATTTGCTATTCCACAAAATCCCTTTGATGGACATTATTGAAAAATACGGAACCCCACTTAAATTCACCTATCTTCCGCAAATATCAAATCAAATAAAAAGAGCTAAAAAATGGTTTGCAAATGCTATGGAAAAAGCAGAATATAAAAGCGACTATTTTTATTGTTATTGTACCAAAAGTTCTCATTTTAAGCATGTATTACATGAAGCATTAAAAAATGATATTCACATTGAAACATCATCGGCTTTTGATATCAATATTGTAGAAAAACTTTTTGAGGATAAGAAAATAGATAAATCAACGTATATTATTTGCAATGGCTATAAACGCGAAGCATATCTCGATAACATAGCCCGTTTAATTAATAACGGTTTTAAAAATACAATTCCTGTAATTGATAACATAAATGAAATTACACAATTCGAAGAAAGAGTGGAAGTACCTTTTCAGGTAGGAATTCGAATTGCATCAGAAGAAGAGCCAAAGTTCGAATTTTATACATCGAGACTTGGAATTGGTTATAAAGACATTGTTCCGTTTTATAAAAAGAAGATCAGAGAAAATCCGAATATTAAACTTAAAATGCTTCACTTTTTCATTAATACCGGTATTAAAGATAATGCTTATTACTGGAGTGAGTTAGGAAAATGTTTGAATGTTTATGGTGAGCTTAAAAAAGTTTGTCCCGAATTAGATTCTTTGAATATTGGAGGCGGATTTCCAATTAAAAACACCCTATCTTTTGATTACGATTATGAATACATGATTGAAGAAATTGTTTCACAAATAAAAATATATTGTGAAGCAAATAATTTGAAAGAGCCCAACTTGTTTACCGAATTTGGATCTTTTACTGTTGGCGAAAGTGGTGGTATAATCTACTCTGTATTAGGTCAGAAAAAACAGAACGACCGAGAGGTTTGGAATATGATCGATAGCTCGTTTATGACAACCCTACCCGACAGTTGGGCAATAAATAAGAAATTTATTATGTTGCCAATAAATAAGTGGAATAATACTTACGAAAGAGTTTTTCTTGGTGGATTAACTTGCGACAGTGACGATTATTACAACTCTGAACAACATAGCAATGCTATTTATTTACCAAAAGTATCATCCGGAGAAGATTTATATATTGGGTTTTTTAATACTGGTGCTTATCAGGATTCATTAAGCGGTTTTGGAGGAATACAACATTGTTTAATTCCATTTCCAAAACAGGTAATTATTGATAAGGATAAAAAAGGGAAATTTGTTTACGAATTATTTTCCGATGAGCAAACCCCTCTTGATATGCTTCAGATACTTGGGTATTAAACACAATTTTTTATTTTTTAAATTTAAATGATGAACTACGCTGGTATTCCTGACGAATATGCAAAAC
>MENE01000087.1:16749-41817 GCA_001769005.1 Bacteroidetes bacterium GWA2_31_9b
GCTGTGCACAAAATTGCTTCAACATATATAAAACAGGGTAAATTTGTAAGTCTATTCGGTGGAGAACATTCCGTTAGTATTGGTTCGATTCGTGCATTCAAAGAAAATTTTAAAAATCTTACCGTTTTACAATTTGACGCTCATGCAGATTTAAGAAAAGAGTATGAAGAATCGGCATGTAATCATGCCTGCGCTGTTCATGAAGCTCAATTTACGACCAACCTGGTTCAAATTGGTATTCGAAGTATGGATGTTGAAGAAAAACAATACATGAAAAAAGAAAATTGTTTTTTCTCACATCAAATTCAAACCAACCCAAATTGGATGCAGGAAGCATTATCAAAAATTACAGATACTGTTTTTATAACCATAGATCTTGATGTGTTTGATTCTTCAATTATGCCATCAACAGGAACGCCCGAACCCGGAGGGTTAAACTGGTTTCAGGTTGTTGATTTTATAAAATTAGTAGTTCAGAACAAAAATGTAGTAGGTTTCGATATTATGGAACTTTGTCCAAATAAATCGAATAAAGGACCTGATTTTCTTGCAGCAAAACTCTATTATAAAATATTAAGTTATCTTTTTTCAAAATAATCGAAGATTTAACCACAAAGGAAACAAAGTACAACACAAAGTACACAATGAAAAACGAAAATGGATATCGAAAAAGTTTTTAAAATAATTTTAGATTGTTCTTTTAAAGTACATACTGCTTTGGGTACTGGTCTTTTGGAAAGTGCTTATGAAGAATGTTTGTTTTATGAAATTCAAAAAACAGGATTAACTGTTGTAAAACAAAAAGCATTACCATTAATCTATGAAGAAGTAAAATTAGACGCGGGTTATAGAGTTGACTTACTAATTGAAAACATGGTTGTTGTAGAGATAAAATCCGTCGAAGCACTAGCAGATATTCATTTGGCTCAAATACTTACTTATTTAAAACTATCTGGTTGTAAATTAGGATTGTTGGTAAATTTCAACGTTAAACATTTAAAAGATGGAATTAAACGAGTAATCTTATAAATCTTTGGGGTACTTAGAGAAAACCTTTATGTCCCTTTGTGGTAAAAATAATTTAAAATTTAATTATACTTATACTATGAAAAGAAATACAATATCTCAATTTATCGAAGAACATTTTTTGCATTTTAATGCAGCCGCATTAAAAGATGCAGCCGTTGGTTACGAAAAGCATCTTGCCGAAGGTGGTAAAATGATGATTACTCTTGCAGGAGCAATGAGTACAGGCGAACTTGGTAAAAGTCTTGCCGAAATGATTCGTCAGGATAAAGTACAAATCATTTCATGCACAGGAGCAAATCTTGAAGAAGATTTAATGAATCTGGTTGCTCATAGTCATTATAAAAGAGTTCCAAATTACCGCGATCTTACACCTCAAGAAGAATGGAATCTTTTAGAAAAGGGCCTTAACCGGGTAACAGATACCTGTATTCCTGAAGAAGAAGCATTCCGCCGTTTACAAAAGCACATTTACAAATTATGGAAAGATGCAGATGATAAAGGTGAACGATATTTACCTCATGAATACATGTATAAAATGATTCTTTCAGGAGTATTGGAACAATACTATGAAATCGACCGAAAAAATTCATGGATGATTGCTGCTGCTGAAAAAAATCTTCCAATAATTGTTCCGGGATGGGAAGACAGCACTATGGGAAATATTTTTGCTTCATACTGTATTAAAGGTGATTTAAAACCATCGACTATGAAATCTGGCATTGAATACATGACAACACTTGCCGATTGGTATATTAAAAATTCAGGTGGTAAAGGTGTTGGGTTTTTTCAAGTTGGTGGTGGTATAGCCGGTGATTTTCCAATTTGTGTTGTACCCATGTTGTATCAGGATATGGAAATGCATGATATTCCTTTCTGGAGTTATTTTTGCCAGATTTCAGATTCTACAACAAGCTACGGATCTTATTCAGGAGCTGTTCCTAATGAAAAAATAACTTGGGGGAAACTTGATATCAACACACCAAAATTTATTGTTGAATCGGATGCAACAATTGTAGCTCCTTTAATATTTGCCTGGATTTTAAATTGGTAAAATTTGATAAATCATTAAAATCAAAAACCCTCGATTTAATCGAGGGTTTTGTTTTTATAATTTTAGTTGAAAAACTCTATTCCGATTATTGAAATATCATCAAAAATAGCTAAACTTCCTTCAAGAATGTTTTGGCTCTTAACAATTGATTGAATATTTAAATCAATCTCATCATTGTTTGCTAAACATTCTTCTATAGCTTGAGTTCCAAAACTAACTCCATCTTTTTCATTAACCAGTTCAACTAGACCATCGGTATAACAAAAAAGCTTTGAACGTTGATCGATTTCAAGAGAACCATGATTTATTGAAGGTATTTCTTCGAGCATTCCCATTCCTACACTTCCATCACGCAAGTAAACAAGTTCTTTGTCTTTTGTTTTGTAGAATATTGGGGGGTTATGACCTGCATTTATATATTCAAGCTTTCGTGTTTTGTAACTGTATTTTGCAATAAAAAGAGTGATAAATTTTTCACCTTTCGCACTTGCCATAACACGTTCGTTAAGTCTTGTAATTATTTCAGGTAAAGGAGTTCTTGCATTAAAGAGGGCTCTGAGGTTAGCTTGAAAATTCGACATTAGAAATGCAGCCGAAATTCCCTTGCCAGAAACATCAGCAATACAAAATCCAAACTCGTCATCACTAAGTTTGATAAAATCGTAATAATCGCCACCTACTTCTAAATGGGGATGATAGAATGTAGAAACAAAAATCTTATCATTGTGTGGTAAATGATCATTATCAGGTATGAGCATTGCCTGCATTTTTTTTGCAAGTTCAAGCTCTTTTCGTAAAGCTTCTTGTTGTAATGACTCTTTATATAAACGAATATTTTCTATTGCAACAATAATAATATTCGAGAGCGTTTGAATAAAATGTAAGTGTTTAATTGTAGGGCTAACACCTTCGCTTTCTTCTTCAATATCTCCAATAATAACATACGCTATTGGAACATTGTTGTTAAAAACGGGAATAATATTATCAAATACTCTAAGCGATGGATTAGGAGATGCAGTAATAAAGGAGATTTCTTTATGTTCAAGCAAATCTCTTTCTACACTTATTTGGTTCACAATTTCGTCAGAACAACCTGAACGGAGAATTAAATTCCATCCTTTAGTATATTTAAATATCAGTATTTTACCAATATTTAAATCTTCACGCAAAATAATTTCATATCGCTTAAGTAGTTCTTCTGTTGGTAGATTAGCATTAATTGATTTAGTAACTGCAAGCAAGGTATTAAGCTTGAATGTAGAAAGTTTCAATCTGTTAATTGATGCTTTACCGGAAATATCCATTTTTCAGAAATGCTAATTAATTATTCTGAATAAATATAAAAAAAACTATTCTAAAGTAAAAATTTACTTTACTCTTTCACTATATGATTTATCGCGGGTATCTACTTTAATTCTTTCTCCGGTAACAATAAACAAAGGAACCATAATTGTAGCACCTGTTTCAACTGTAGCTGGTTTAAGAGCATTACTTGATGCAGTATCTCCTTTTATTCCGGGCTCAGTATATGTAACTTGCAAATCAACAAAAGGTGGTAATTCGCAATATAAAGGTGTTTCTGTTTCAGCATGATAAACTGCTTCAACTTGCTGTCCTTCTTTTAATAAATCGGGAGCATTAATTAATTCTTTGTCTAACGAAACTTGCTCAAATGTTTCAATATGCATGAAATGGTATCCCATGTCATCGCTGTATAAAAACTGATAAGGTCTATGTTCAATGCGAACAGTATTAATTTTAACACCTGCATTAAATGTGTTTTCGATAACCTTTCCTGTTTTTAAATTTTTAAGTTTTGTTCTTACAAATGCAGCACCTTTTCCTGGTTTTACGTGCTGAAACTGAACTATGGTGTACAAGTCATTATTGTACTCCATACATAATCCATTTTTAAAATCTGCTGTTGTTGCCATAAAAAAAATTTAACAAATTCTTGATGCAAAAATAATGTAAATCATTATAATAACTATTTTATAGATCTTTTTCTTTCGTGTTCTTTAAGATAGATTTTGCGTAAACGAATAAATTTTGGTGTTAATTCAACAAATTCATCTTCCTGAATATATTCGAGAGCTTCTTCGAGTGAAAATTTTATTGGTGGAGCTAATCTTACTTTATCATCGGTACCTGATGCACGAATATTAGTAAGTTTTTTTGTTTTTGTAAGATTTACAACTAAATCTCCTGCTTTTGTATTTTCACCAACTACTTGTCCTTCGTAAATTTCTTCCATTGGAGAAACAAAAAAGCGACCTCTGTCTTGAAGTTTGTCCATAGCATAAGCAATAGCTAATCCTGTTTCCATTGCAATTAATGCTCCAACACTTCGTTTTTCAAAATCACCTCTGTAGGGTTCGAACGATTTAAATCGATGCGCAATAACTGCTTCACCAGCAGTTGCTGTCATCATTATATTTTTTAATCCTATTATACCACGTGAAGGCATATAAAACTCAAGTAATGTACGATCATTCTTGCGTTCCATATTTCGCATTTCGCCTTTTCGTTGTTGTATAATCTCAATAGCTTTTCCGGCAAAATTATCTGGTAAATCAACTGTTAAATATTCAATTGGTTCACACTTTTCACCATCTATCATTTTAATAATAACGCGTGGTTGACCAACTTGTAATTCATATCCTTCGCGACGCATTGTTTCAATTAGAACAGATAAGTGTAAAACACCTCTTCCAAAAACAGTAAATGAATCGGCTGAATCTGTTTTTTCGACACGTAATGCTAAGTTTTTTTCTAATTCACGATCAAGGCGATCTTTTAAATGTCGTGAGGTAACAAATTTGCCATCTCTACCAAAAAAGGGCGAATTGTTAATAGTAAATAACATGCTCATTGTTGGTTCATCAATTGCAATAGGATCTAAGCCTTCAGGGTTTTCATAATCTGCAATTGTATCACCAATACTAAAATCTTCTATTCCTACAAGAGCACAAATATCTCCGGCTAAAACAAAATCTGTTTTCTTTTTACTTAGCCCTTCGTAGGTTAATAAATCTTTAATTTTTGTTCTAACAATTGTTCCATCGCGTTTTACTAATGATACTTGCATTCCTTGTTTAATGGTTCCTCGTAAAAGTTTACCAATAGCTATTCTGCCAACATAAGGAGAATAATCAAGAGAAGTGATTAGCATTTGTGGAGTACCTTCAAATGTTCTTGGTTCTGGAATAAATTCAATAATACTATCCATAAGGGCAGTAATATCTGTTGATGGTTTTTTCCAATCATTCGACATCCAACCTTGTTTTGCTGAACCGTATATTGTTGGAAAATTAAGCTGATCTTCGTTTCCATCGAGATTAAACATCAACTCAAAAACTTGTTCCTGAACTTCTTCAGGTCTGCAATTTGGTTTATCAACTTTATTAATTACAACTATTGGTTTTAATCCGAGTACAAGTGCCTTTTGTAAAACAAAACGTGTTTGAGGCATAGTACCTTCAAAGGCATCGACAAGTAATAAAACGCCATCAGCCATATTCAATACTCGTTCAACTTCACCACCAAAGTCAGCGTGTCCGGGAGTATCAATTATGTTTATTTTATAATCTTTGTAGATAACTGAAACGTTTTTTGATAAAATGGTTATTCCTCGTTCGCGTTCCAAATCATTACTGTCGAGGATTAAATCGCCTGGGTTTTCATTTTCGCGGAAAAGTTTCCCCAGCATTAACATTTTGTCAACCAGGGTAGTCTTTCCATGATCTACGTGTGCTATAATAGCTATATTTCTTATTTTTTGCATGATCTAAATTTGAGCGTGCAAAGGTAGGTGATTTTTAATATTTTAATTCATAAAGCTATGAATTATTTTTGTGAGTTAAAAAATTAGTCGAATTGCATTAAAAAATCTTCTTATAAATTTAATATTTATGTATGCTATTAACAATCAGTATATATTTTAATTCGATGATTTATTTTATAAAACTTTTAAACCAAACAAATGCCTCTTCTTCAGTGTTAAATAATTTTAATGGCATTCCAAATTTATTTGTGGCCTGTATAATCATATTTATATAATATTTTTTAAATACATTCCCATCAAAAATTGTAGCAGCTCGTTTTAATCCATGATCTATTGCTTTGGGAATCATTACTGTTTCAAACCATTTTCTTGTTTCAGGTGATACAACTCCCTGATTTCGAATATCTGACAAAAAATTATCTACCTGATGGGTTTTGCTAAAATCTATTAAAACCTCAAATGTATTTTGATATTCTTCGTTAGTAGGCTTTTTCTTCCAAACAATAATTCCTACTTTAAGAATTGATTCGTACGAAATTTCTGCATAATCAAACGCTGCAACTATCTTTTTCATTTTTCCAGGTTTTATTTAAAATACAATTTATCCTATAAATACCTTATTTATATACTGTAATTATCAAATATAATAAAAAACAGATTGTGATTAGGTTTGTTTTATTGAAAACAATAAAAAAACAATAAATACAGTATAATTAAACAAAAAAATTGCCCTTTTAATAAAATTTTAGCAAAGTTTTTTTTGATAAATAAAAAAATATATAAATTGCACTTGGTTTTAAATTTCAAATCTTATACTTTTATTGATATATATACTACGATCATAGAAAATTTACATTTAATACTTCGCAATACTATTTTTATTAATCAATTATTTACTAACAAATAACCAATAATCAATTAAAATGAAATCGAACAAAAATTTTCATAAGGTTAAAAAAATTAAACCTATTGATGATGGAAGTGATTTGAAAGGGAAGAAAGTTTCCGCAATTAAAAAAGATAAATATTTTAAAAAGGAAATTTTTGACGAGATTGACGAGTTTGAAGATATTGAAGAATATGATCCGGATAAGGATTTGGATGATTTTGAGGATGAAGATTATATCGATGAAGAAGGAGAAGAAGATTTTAATTATGATAAAGAAGACGACCATAATTAATTATTAAATTTTGATTTAATCAAAAAGAGCTGCAAATCAATACAGCTCTTTTTTAATAGGAGAATTTTATTCATCCCATTTCGAGACCTTTCCTCCAAGTGATGTTTTAATTTCTTCAAATTCCGGCTTACCAAAATAGCTTAAACTTGCTCCTGTATTAATTGTAGCATATAATTTCTTGTTAACCGTGATTTCTGCTTTTCCTTTTGTGTTCATCTTAATTTTAGCATCATCGCAAATTAAATCTGTTGCAGATAAAACTCCTCCATTATTAACAAAAGAATCAATACTTTTCGACTTGCCACTAATGTCAATTTGAGCACCCTGATATGCATTCAGAAATAAAGTGTCTATCTCTGCTTTTAAAATAACCCTAGCCCCACTTGTTGATGTTATTGTTAATTTCTCGCATTTTAATGTGTCCGAAAATTTGATTTCAGCAGAACCATTAGCAGATATTTCTTTTAAATCTGTATAAAAAATTGTAATATAAATAAATTCATCTTTAAATAGGTTTGAACTTATTTTTATGTCAAGCTCTCCATTTTTAACATTTGATTTTAATTCGATTAATGGAATGTTTTCTGATTTGATTTGGAGTAAATTATTTTGTCCGGCTTTCATTTCCACTTTAATATTTCCAAAAACATCAATTTTATCGAATGGTTCAATTTTTCTTTCTTCACTATTTTGTGAAAACCCAAGATGTGAAAAAATTGTAAGCAAAAGTATTATTATCACTGATTTCATATCAAAATCAAAATTTTAAATTTTTATTGATTTTTATTTTTTTGATTAAAAATTGTTGTTAAGTGATCCAGTTACTAAAATTTAGTTAAAGTAATTTTTTAATATTTTCGGTTACAACATGACCATCGAATAGCTGTATTATACGATGAGCATATTCAGCATCAGAAGGTGAGTGAGTAACCATTACAATTGTTGTTCCTTCTTTATTAAGCTCTGTTAACAATTTCATAACTTCTTCTCCATTTGCAGAATCGAGATTTCCTGTAGGTTCATCGGCAAGAATGAGTTTTGGATTAGCAACAACGGCTCTTGCAATTGCAACACGCTGTTGTTGACCACCCGACAATTGTTGTGGAAAGTGTTTTCTACGATGTGAAATTTTCATTCGTTCAAGCACTGTTTCTACCATTTGCTTTCTGTCAGTTGCTGAAACTTTAAGATAAAGTAATGGCAACTCAACATTTTCGTAAACGGTTAGTTCATCAATTAAATTAAAGCTTTGGAAAACAAATCCAATATTAGCTTTACGCATTTCGGTGCGTTGTCTTTCTTTAAATTTTGAAACTTCAACATCACCAAACCACAGTTGACCATCTGTTGGATTATCAAGTAATCCAATAATGTTTAATAAAGTAGATTTCCCACATCCTGAAGGACCCATGACAGCTACAAATTCTCCTTTTTGTACTTCCAGATCGACTTTATTCAGGGCTGTAGTTTCAATTTCGTCAGTTCTGAAAATCTTTACGAGTTGTTTAGTTTTAATCATAATTTTAAGTGTTAAATATTATTAAAATACGTTTTATTCATATCGCAATGTATCAGCTGGATTTTGCATTGCTGCTTTTATTGCCTGGTAAAAAACAGTTAACAATGATAACACTATTGTAAATATTGGGATTAGGATAAACATCAAATAATCAAGATTTACCCGATATGAAAAATCTTGAAGCCATTTGTTCATGACGAAATAAGATATTGGCCACGAAATGATTGATGCAATAACAATAAGCTTAAGTATTTCTTTACAAAAAATAAATACAATATTCATTGATGATGAACCAAATGTTTTCCGAATTCCAACTTCCTTTTTACGTTGTTCGGTCATAAATGAGATTAATCCTAATAAACCAAGAAATGCTATTAAAATAGACAATATCGAAAACATTACAAATACACGACTTGTTCTTTTTTCAGATTTATAAAGTGAATTTATATGATCATCAAAAAAGAAATATTCAAATGGATAATCGGAAGTAAAACCCTCCCAGGTTTTTTCAATATTTTGAATTGTTTGGTTCATGTTTTCAGGTTTAATTTTTACACAAACAACACCTTCCCAGTTCCCAGGCATTAACGTAAAAACGGCAGGTTCAATTGTTGTATGCAACGATTTAAAGTGAAAGTCTTTAACTACACCTATAACTGTTAACGGACGTATTTCGGTTTCACTTGTCGGATGTAAAATTCTTTTCCCCAATGGATTATCAAATCCTAATGATTTTACTGCAGCTTCGTTAATTACAATACCTTGTGAATCGGTAGGAAATTCGCGAGAAAAAAATCGACCTTCTTTAAGTTTAAAATCAAATGTTTTCTCAAAATCAAAACTTATCCATGCTTGATTTAAAAGGTATGTGTTGCTTGTTGGTTGGCCTTCTAAAAAGAATGCATTATTTGAAAAATTCTCTCCCGGATAAGTATTTGCATTTGTAACATTTATTACACCTGCAATATTTTTTAACTCCGATTTAAATGATTCCATCTTATTTTTCAATGCATCCGACCTTCTTATCATTACAATATTTTCTTTATCAAATCCTAAATCTTTATTTAAAACATACTTGAGCTGATCAAAAACAGTATACGTTGACAATAAGATAAATACAGAAACAACAAATTGAAAGATCACTAAAATTGCTCTTAATATTCCACCCTTAACCCCTAATTTTAGTTTTCCTTTTAATACTGCAATTGGTTTAAATGATGAGAGGAAAAATGCAGGATAACCTCCGGCCATAATACTTACAAGGATAATTGAAATAGTAAATAATGGTATGGTATATAAATTTCCGAAAAAGTCAATCTTTAATGGTAATTGCACAAGGCTATTTAAGTTTGGCATAAAAAACTCGAGAATTAACAACGCAAAGAATAACGCAAGAGTACATATAATAAAAGCTTCTGTTAAAAATTGGGCAACTAAATGTTTTTTCATAGCTCCAACTACTTTTCGAATACCAACTTCTTTTGATCTTGAAGAAGCTCTAGCTGTAGCAATATTGGTAAAGTTTACACACGCTATTAAAAGAATAAAAATTGCGATTGAAATAAAAATATAAACATATATGATATTTCCATTTGCTTCAATTTCATACTGTAAATTTGAATGCAAATGAATATCGGATATTGGTTGAATAAAATACCCGAAATAGTTACCAGAACTTGCAAATTGTTCCATATTTATTCCAAGGTATTGTTCTATTTGAGGACCAACATATTTTGGTACTAGAGATTGTAATTTTTCTTCGAAAGCCTTAGTATCTGTTCCTTCTTTTAGAACAATGTAAGTATAATAGTTATGAGAAATCCAAAATGTATTATTACTTCCTCTAAGGGTATTTAATGAGCCAAGTAACTCAAAATGGAAATGAGAATTTTCAGGGACATCTTCCATTAACCCAGTAATTTTGTATAAAATTGAATCATTCTCTACTTTAAGAAGTTTGCCAATAGGTTCGTCGTTACCAAAATATCTTTTTGCTGAAGATTCTGTTATTACAATACTTCGTGGTTCGTTTAATACTGTTTTGGGATCTCCTTTTAATAACTTAAAAGAAAAAACATCAAAAAAAGTAGAATCGGCAAATAAAAAATCTCTTTCGTTTATCTTTTTATCTTCGTACCGAATTAACCAATCTCCCGATTCTTTAATTCTGCAAGTATTAAAAACTTCAGGATAATCATTGTGCATAGCTTCAGCCATAGGAGCTGCTGTAATTGCTTGATTTATCTCGTTATTCATCATCATACCTTTTACACCAACTCTGTAAATCTGGCTAGCCTGAGTATGAAACTTATCGTAACTTAATTCAAATTTTACAAACAAAATAATATAAATACTTGCTGCAAGGCCTATTGATAAACCAAAAATATTTATGAGCAGGTATTTCCAGTTTTTGAAAACATTACGGATTGCTGAGAGAAGATAATTTTTAAACATAAACGAAATTTTAAATTCTTTACACTGTGACGCTTAAGTTTGAACCCAAGTTACAAAACAAAACGGGAAACTTCTAATAGACGAAAAAATATATTGATTGATGCAAAAAAGCCGTCAAAAAAAATTTTGACGGCTATAAAAATTTAAAAATTCTCTTATGGATTTATTCAAATAAAAAATCGAAATCGTCTTCTGAGCCAAGTTCCCGGGGTTCTTCTCCATGTTTAAAAATACGAGCTTTTCGAGATCCAATTAGTTTTACTTCGGCATCTTCAATTTTCAATATAGAACCTTCTCTTAATCCAACAACATAAACATAAGGATTAGCAACAAGGAATTCTTGAATACGTTGTTCTCTTGTTTCACCGGCATGACCATCGGGATGAGCATCCAGATAATGAGGATTGATTTGAAAACGAACAAGGTTAATTGCATGAAAACTATCGGGTTCTACAATTGGCATATCGTTGGTTGTGCAAATAGTTGGACATGATAAGTTTGATCCTGCGCTCCAACCAATGTATGGTTTACCTTTTAAACATTCGTACCTGATTGTTTCTATAAGGTCTTGTTGCTGAATTAATTTTAATAATTGAAACGTATTTCCACCACCAACAACAATAGCTTCACAATCTTTTATTGCTTGTTTTTTATCCTGATAAGAATAATTATGAATTGAATCTACTTCATATCCTAATTCAGAAAATCGTTCCTGAACTTTTTTCTGATATTCGTCAAAAGAAAAAGTAACTGCAGCATAAGGTATAAAAAGGATTTTTTTTATTTTATTACCCAAAAATTCTTTAATGTATTGTTTTGGATAGTCAAGATATGCTTCGCCAGCATTTGTTGAATTACTAATTAAAAGGAGTTTCATGATTATTGGTTTATTAAATATTGACCGATTAATTTTATAAATATAGATAAAATATATTATTTACAAATGTACTCCTACAATTAGAACATCATCTATTTGTTCATAATTTCCTTTCCATTCATAATATTTTTTTTCAAGAACTTTCTTTTGTTCACTCATTGTAGAGTCTTGTATAGAAAGTAAAAGTTGTTTAAATGGATTTATTTTGAATTTACGCCCATCTTTACCTCCAAACTGATCAATATACCCATCGGAGAAAATGTAAATATTATCTCCTTTTTTAATTGGTATTTCATGATTCGTAAACGATTTTTTTTCCAATAAATGTATACCTATAGGCATTCGATCAGCTTTCAAAGTAATAATTTCATTGTTTCTATATAATAAAAGAGAATTGTAAGCTCCAGAAAATTGAAGAATATTGGTTTGATGATCTATAACACAAAGAGCAATGTCCATTCCATCTTTGGTTTCATTTTCTCTTCCGGTTTGATGTAATGATTCTTTAATATAATCACGAAGATGATTTAGAATAATATTGGGTTTTAGTTCCAAATCTTTATTTACTATTTCGTTTAAAAAAGCAAATCCGAGCATACTCATAAATGCCCCGGGAACTCCATGTCCGGTACAATCAACTGCAGCAACAATAGTTTTACCTTCTTTTTGCGATATCCAGTAAAAATCGCCACTTACAATATCACGCGGTTTATACAATATGAAATGTTCAGGAATAATACCTGAAATAAATTCGGCAGGTGGAAGAACTGCAGATTGAATACGACTGGCATATTCAATACTATCTGTTATTTGTTTTTTCTGGTACGAAAGTAATCTGTTTGCAAAACGGATACGATTATTTTGTTTAAAAAGAATAAGTAAAAAAAAGAATATCGATAAAAACCCGGTCAGAAGTGTAATTGAAAAATATCGTTGTCGCTTAATTTTTAGTTCATTAATGATTTTTTCATTTTCAAGGTTTGAAATTTGTTGTTCTTTTTTCTTTGTTTCGTATTTTGTTTGAAGTTCTGCTATTTGCTTTGTTTTTGTTTCACTGAATAAAGAATCCTGGTATAGCTTATGTTGTTCGAAATAATTTAATGCCTCAGGATAATTATTTAACTCTTTATTAATTAGATATAATGACAAATAGCTATCAGAAAGTTCTAGCTTTGCTTGTGTTTGTTTTGCCAGAATTAATCCTTCATTTGTATATTTTAAAGCATTTTCATAGTCGTTTCGTGATAAATACACATCGCTAATTAAAAGTAAGGTTGAAATTTGTTCGTTTTTATTTTCTAATTCCTGTTCAATTTTAAGAGCTTCAAAATAATATTTTAAGGATTTATCTTTTTGCCCGATAATATTTAAAATTTCAGCAAGATTTGCTAAAGCCATTGCCTCCTGTCTACGATAACCCATCTCTTTATACGTTTTATAGGCCATTTCAAAATAATTACTCACATTATCATAATCTTCCAAATAATAATTTAATATACCTAAGTTATTATATACAAGAGCCATACCTACCTTATCATCTAGCTTTATTCTGAGTTCAAGAGATTTGTTGTAATATTCACCACATTTTTTATAATCTTCTTGTCTGAAATATAATAATCCTAAATTAAGATATGTTTTAGCAATGTTTAAAGAATCATTTAATGTATCGTAAATTGTTAGGCATTCAATATAGCTTTCCATTGCATCATTATAATTACCCATTTTTTCATGAGTAACACCCATATTATTTAAAGTTGTTGCTAAAGACGTATTATAATTATGTGAAATATAATACTCCTTAGCTTTATTTAAAAATTGAAGCGATTTTTCAAATTCGCCTATAATATTATAATATTTACCATAGTTTAAAAAAACATGTGCTTCCCATTTATCATTATTTAATTCTTCGGTTAATAAATATGCCTGATCTAAAAACTTTTTTCCATCGGCAATTTTTCCATTTTCATATTTTTTATAAATTTCAATTAGCATTTCTATTTTAACTGTGTCGTTTGGTCTGTTAAGTTTTTGTATCAAACTGTCTATTTCCTTTGACTGGGAATATAATAAACCGGGAATTATTAAAAAGAGTGTAATATAAATATGTTTCATATAAATTATAAATTCAGGTTACTAAAGATACAACATTTACAGAAATGTTAAATAGATGTTCAATAATTGTAATAATTAATATAAATATCAAATTAAAAGAATTAAAAAAGGCTGCAAAAATGATCTGCAGCCTCATCAGTTTTGATTTATTTTATTTATTCAAACGATAATGCAATTCCTATAGAAAA
Source organism: Bacteroidetes bacterium GWA2_31_9b (assembly GCA_001769005.1). Lineage (GTDB taxonomy): Bacteria > Bacteroidota > Bacteroidia > Bacteroidales > UBA12077 > UBA12077. Next base: position 30,945 of record MENE01000087.1, read on the forward strand.
TGGATACAATTCAGGACCTTTATCTTTTTCAAATAAAGATGTTAAATAATAATTACCATAAATTAACCAGTCACCTACACCTATTCTTGCAGTAAGTCCATATTTTAATGGAGACAAATTATAATCATCGCGTTTTTTATCTTTGTTTTCATCACCTTCTTCTTTATACACAATCTTTGTATTTGAACCTAATTTTACTGCTCCAACAACTCCTGCTGAAATAACTACTCCTTTATTTTGGCTTGCAGATGAATGCCATTCTAACAGGATTGGAACTGTTGCATAAGTTGTTGATAACTTCGATTTTTCGACATTAACATCTAAGTACGTGATTTCATCTGTAACAATAACCCCTTCAGTATTCTTTTGAATTGTATTGTTATTATCAAAACGATAGTAATTCCATTCTAGACCGAGACCTGTAACAATTCCAAATTTATTATTAATTAGATTTATACTATACTGAGCAAAATTTAAATTCATATTCCATGATTTGCCTGTATTTAAATCCATAAATTCGTTATCAGCATTTCTACTTAAAGAGAAATCCTTGTCAAGATAATTACTCATTCCAACTGAAAATCCAGACCAAGATCCTTTAAAACGATTTTCATCATCACTCCAAATAGTATGTCTACAATCTCCGTTCTTCTGTACAAGGATTTTTGTTCCTTCATCTTCTTCAATAATTTTAACTGTTTTTCTCTTAAATCGGATATTTGTTGTATCTGAATTTAATTCATTTTTCATTTCAGTTAAGGTAGAATCACTTTCTTGTGCAAATGCACTTAAAGTAAATAAAAAGAGTATTGCTATTAAAACATTTGTTTTCATAATTTTATTATTTTATATTAATAAATATGTTATTTTAAATGTGTGACGATTTACAAGATAAAATTGTTACAGGAGTATATATTATTTTTTTACAGGAGATGAAAATGCGATGAGTTTTGAATCAAATTCTACTTTATCTAAATTACCTTGAGCATCAACTGTTTTATTTAATTGCATATTACTTCCAGTGATCCTATTGATTCCTTTTATTCCAAGTTGTGCAATATCCCAAATATTAATTTTATTATTATTAGAGTTATTTTCAAAAACCTTTTTGTTAACATTCATAATAATTAAATCTTTTATAGATTTGCTGTTATTATTCGATGAAATAGAAACGGATTCTGTTAAGTCCAATAAATTTGTCTGCACAAAGGTGCCTTCTGGTTTTTTATTTGGTATTCCTTTATTAACGGGCTCTAATTTTGATATTAATTCTATCTTCTCATTTTCAGTATTCATAGAAATATTAGCAATATTTTCAATTTTAACTTTATTTGTAGATGTATATTTTATTATATCACTGTTATTTATGCTAATGTTATTATTGACTTTTTCATTATCAGTATTTGTCTTTATATTTTCATCTAATTGTGTTTTAGATTTGTTTTCTAAAATAAATCCAACAGTTTCATTGTTTTGATTTAGCTGATTATTATTTGGTATTAATAGTAAAATTGAAAACAAGATAACAATTGAAGCAGCTACAGCATAAGAATATATTTTTCTTTTCTGCAAAAAATACAATGAGGTTTTATGTTTTAATTTTTCTTTATTTTCATAATGAATAGAAAAGTCGGGAATATTCTTAGTTTTTTCATATAAAGAATATACACTATTTATTTCAGGATTTTCTACTTTAAATTTATTGAATTCTATACATTCCTTCTCTGACAAATCTCCTTCTAACCTCCCAATACACAATTCATCAATATTTGAATGTTGGTTAGATAATATTGAATTCTTATAAAGAGTGTTTTTATATAAAAATCCAGTTTCTTTATAATTGTAAGTAAAAACAGGAATTAGAACACTATTTCCATATTCATTTAATAATTTAGGATTTGATTTTAAAAACGACATTAATTGCTCAGTTAATTCCTCTGATAAATTTCCTTCGAAATAATCAAGTAAATATGATTCGTAATTATGTATGTTTATATTATTCATTTAGCATTAATAATTAAATTAAAGCTTCAATACTTCCAATCGATTTTTTCAAAGCCAATCTACCTCTATAAATGTATACTTTAACCTGTGATTCCGACAAACTCGTAATTTCTGCAATTTCTTCATATGAATATCCTTCGTAATCTCGAAGTAGAATTACTGAACGTTGGATGTCGGGTAATTTTTTAATTAACTCATTTAATACTTCACCAATATTATTGTAATCATCTAAATACGTACTACTAATACTTTCAATATTATCAACAGAAGAAATTCGTTTACTTTTTCTGATATTATCAATCATGTTGTGATAAGCAACCGTAAACAAATAGGATTTTACTTTTTCAAATGAAACTTCGCTTGATCTGACCCAAAGTTTTTCAAATGATTCCTGAACAATATCTTTTGCCTCATCTTTATCTTTAATATTCTTTAAGATGAAACGATAAACATTGTCGGAATAAAGATCAACGCTTTTATTATATTCTTCAACAGTCATTAATAAAATTTACTTCATTTTCTTGAATAAGACGTTTAACTATTTAAAAAGTTACAGGGTAATTAAGTTAAATAAGAAATTATTGTATTATTTTTAGCTTCCAAATTTAAAAAAGGTTAACAATGAAAAGAGGACTAATAATTATCATTTGCGGATTAATGTTTTTAAATTCATGTAAAAAAGCGAGCAATGAAAAAGAAATAACTTCACAGGATCATCTCACAATGGCAGTGTTGTGGTACCAGCAATCAGCTGAAATGAAGGCATTATATTATCAGGGTTTTAATCTTGCCAAATTAAGATTAAACGAAAAAGTAATAAATTCAAAATTAAATAATAAAAAAGCTGTAGTTGTTGATATCGACGAAACCATGCTCGATAATAGTCCTTTTGAGGGTAAATGCATTGAAACCGGGGATGTATTTACAAATGAAAGTTGGACTAACTGGACAATGCTGGCAAAAGCTAAAGCATTACCAGGAGCGGTTGAATTCTCAAAATACTCAGAATCGATGGGTGTTGATGTATTTTATATCTCAAATCGTTCAATAAGCGAAAATGAAAATACATTGAAAAACTTACAGGCAGAAGGATTTGCGTTTGCCGATAGTTATCATTTACTGTTGAAAGAAACCGACAGTTCAAAAAAATCACGAAGAGAAAAAGTAAGTGAGAATTATGAAATTATTTTACTTATTGGAGATAACCTGGGTGATTTTTCAGAAATTTTTGATGACCGAAGTCAAAATAAAGGGTTTGATCTTGTAGAACAATATAAAAAAGACTTTGGAAATAGTTTTATTGTTCTCCCTAATCCGATGTATGGAACATGGGAAAAACCTATTTACAATTTTAAAAGAGATCTTCCGGAAGAAGAAAAATATAAATTAAGAAAATCGAGTTTAATAAGTTATTAAGCTACTTTTCTAAGAACATAATTAATATCTCTATTAAATTTTCCTGCTTAATTGGTTTGGAAATATAATCATCGCATCCCTCATTTATACTATACTCCCTTTCTCCTGAAAGGGCGTATGCTGTTTGAGCAATTACAGGAACATCTTTATTTTGGGCTTTTATAAGTTTTGTTGCTTCATAGCCATTTATTCCGGGTAATTGAATATCCATTAAAACAATATCAATTTGGGGGTTTTCTTTAAAAAGTGTAATAGCTTCTTTTCCTGATTTTGCCCAAAGGATATTGATTCTTGTTGAACGCAAATAATTTTCAATCAATATAAAATTCGAGGGAGTATCTTCAACAACCAATAATTTTTTCATGCTCCAATCAATTAATTTCTTCTCATGATTAATATATTGATTTGGAGTTAACGATTTATCCATTTCCTGATAGGGTAAAGTAAAATAAAATTCAGAACCAACCATATCTTCAGAATCTACTCCTATTTCACCACCAAGCATGTTTACAAGTTTCTTAGATATTGCGAGTCCCAATCCGGTTCCTTTATAAATTTTTTTTCTGTCATCATTAAGTCTATTAAACCGATCAAAAATTGAGTTGTGATTTTCTTTAGGAATACCTATTCCTGTATCTTTAACAAAAAATCGAAGCAATTTGCGATTTCCAACAGTAATTTGTTTATACCCAAAGCTAACATACCCCTTATCTGTAAATTTTATAGCATTATTCAGTAAGTTATTCATTATTTGTCGGAAACGAGCATAATCTGTATAAATAGCCAAACGATCTGAATTTAATTGGAGTTCAAGATTTAAATCAAGATGCTTAATCTTTAAATTAATATCCTGACTAAAAAGCTTGTACATATCAGATAAAATATCGTTAACAAAATGCAACGATTTATTTATAGTTAACTCGTCGGCTTCAATTTTTGATATATCAATAATATCGTTAATAAGGTTTAAAAGATCATTACTACTAGCTTTAATTAGGTCATTAATTTCTTGCTTTTCGTCATATGTAATTTCGGAATTAATTAACAGATTAGTAAAACCAGTAATTGCATTCATCGGGGTTCTTATTTCGTGCGACATGTTAGCAAGAAAAGCAGATTTCAATCGATCAGATTTTTCTGCTTTTTCTTTTGCATTTTTAAGTTTTTCTTCAGCTATCTTTCTATCAGTAATATTTCTGCTAAATGTAAAATTATATTCTTCCCCCTCGAATTCTCTAATGTTAAATGCTGCTTCTACAGGTATTTCTGTACCTTGTTTTGTTTTATAATATATTTGGATTACATACGATTTGTTTTTCTTCAGTTGTGCCCAGTATTCATGCCAAACATCCTGAGAAAACTCTTGAACAATATCAAATATTGATAATGTGGAAAATTCTTTTTTGGAATACCCTAGAAGATTACAGGCTGCATTATTTGCATAAATAAACCGGCCATCTTTTCTCATCCAAATAATTGCATCAATTGCAAGTTCTATAGAAACCTGGGAAATACGTAACTCAGCTGTTTTTTTATGAACTCGCTCATCAAGAGTTTTGTTTATTGTTTGTATTTTCTTGCTTTTTTTTCGAATTTGTCTGTTTTGAAGGATTAAAATAATAAGAAACACGAGGGATATAATTAATACCAGCAAAGTAAAAATAAACTGAAATCTTTGTCTAAGAAATTTTTTTTCCTGAGCTATCACCTCATTTTCGAATTTCAACCTGTTATAAATCGTTTTGTAATCAGCAATTTGCTGATTCGATAATGATTCTAAAATTGAATCTTTTAAAGTGCTATATAATTTATAGTATTCTATTGATTTTTTATATTCTTCTAATCCGGAGTATGCATTTGATAAAAGTTCAAAATTTACGATTAGCCTATGTTTAAGATTATTGGTTTCAGCAATTTCTTTTCCAAGAATTAAATATTTTATTGCTTTTTCATATTCCTTTTTCTGATTGTATACATTTCCCAGATAATTATAAATTTCAGTTATTCCATTCGGGTTATCAATTTCAATAAAAATTTCTAAAGCTTGAAAAAAATATTCAAGTGCTTTGTCAAATTGATGGGCTTTACTATATGCATCACCAGTATTTCCCAATGAATTTGCATATCCCAGGAGGTTTTTATTTTTCTTTTTGATTTCTAATGATTTGTTTAAATAATCTAAGGCTAATGGTAGGTTTCCTTTTTGACTAAAAATCATTCCTATATTATTATAACACATTGCTTTACCTTCATCATCTTTTAGCTGATGGTATATTTCCAATGCTTTTTGGTAATTGTCAAGGGCAGAATTTTGATTTCCTAAATACAGATAAACATTTCCAATATCTTTTAGGGCCTTTGCAACATTATACTTATTATTTTTTGTTTCGTAATAGTATAAGGCTTGTTGAATATAAGACAATGATTTTTCGTAGTTGTTAAATCTGATGTAAGTTAACCCTAAAAAATGATTCGATTCTGCAAGAACACTATCTTCTAACAATTGTGGGTATTTTTCAAGTATTGACGAAAAAATTTCTAAAGATTTAGTAAATTCAAAATTATGATAATACAGTTTGCCAAGTAAAAAATTTGATTTAACAAATTCTTCCTGATTTTTTATACTATCGGCTATACTCTTTGCTGATTTATAGAATTTTTCTGCTATTTCAAAATTTGTATGCTCATTTAAAAGTCCTGATTGAATATAGATACTAATTCTTTTTTCGGCAGGAATGTTTTCAAGACTATCAGAATAATTCGTTTGTGAATTACATGAAAAGTAACAACCAACTAAAACGATTAATATGAGCAACTTAATAAAACTTTTCATTAGAAAATTTATCAAATATGAATAATTCTTTGAAAATTAAGCATTTCTTTTTTTGAATGGAAAAATTTGAGATAAAAATTTGTATTTATGTATTAAAAGTTTTTATTTTGACCAATCGGTCAGTCATAAAATAATTTTAAATTAAAAATGACACCAAGAACTTCAGAAAAGTATATTGAAATTCGTTCAACATCCAAACAAAAGATAATGGATGTTACTCTTGAGCTTTTTGCAAACGAAGGTTACTATCAAACATCTATAAGTACTATTGCTAAAAGAGCAGGTATATCAAAAGGATTAATGTACAATTATTTCGATAGTAAAGATGAATTATTAAAAGCTATTGTTTTTAATGGTATGGATTCATTAATTCAGTTTTTTGATACGAATCAGGACGGGATTTTAACACGAGATGAATTATTAGGATTTATATCCAACTCCATAACAAATATTAAAGAAAATATAGTTTACTGGAAATTATACTTTTCATTAATGGTTCAACCAAATGTTATAAAATTATTTGAGAACGAATTAATAGCGATGATTGATCCTTTTTTTAAAATGTTATATATTTATTTTGAAAGCGAAGGATACGATGACCCAAATGCTGAAGTTCGATTTTTTCAATCACTACTTGATGGAGTTGGATTAAGCTATGTTTCAGATCCCGATAATTATCCAATTGATGGAGTTGAAAAGAAAATAATATCTATGTATTCTAAAAAATTCTAATTATGATAAATAAGTTAAAACTAGTTGCTTTATTTACGGGTTTAGTGATAACAATACCTGCTTTTTCTCAAAATGCCACCGAAATAATTAAAAAAGCTGATGAAAAGTGGAATGGCGAAAAATCAAGTGAAAGTTATATGGTTATGACCATTGTTAGGCCAACTTGGGAGCGAATGATTGAATTTAAAAACTGGACTAAAGGTAAAGACAATGCTTTAACATTAATAGCCGCTCCGGCAAAAGAAAAAGGACAAGCATTTTTAAAAGTGGGTACCGAAATGTGGAACTGGATGCCAAGTATTGGCAGAATGGTTAAACTACCACCTTCAATGATGGCAGATGGATGGATGGGATCAGATTATACGAATGATGATATTTTAAAGGAATCGTCTATTGTAGTTGATTTTGATCATAAAATAGTTGGTTCAGAAACAATTGATGGCTGGGAATGCTGGAAAATTGAGCTTATTCCTCATGAAGATGCTGCAGTAGTTTGGGGAAAGATTATTAAATGGATTAGCAAGGATGAATATATTCAAATGAAATCGGAGTATTTTGATGAGGATGAATACTTAATTAAAACAGAATTCGCCTCTGATGTCAAAATTATGGATGGAAGAAAAATTCCCGGTAAAATTGAAATTGTACCAGCAGATAAAAAGAATCAAAAAACGGTAGTAATAATTAATACAATGAAATTTAATATTCCGATTGATGATTCTTTCTTCTCTCAACAAAACATGAAAAAAATAAGATAAAAAATTAGTAATTGTTGATTATAAATCTTTAATTATGAAAAACATACGTTTAGCGTGGCGAAATCTTTGGCGTAATAAAAGAAGAACTTTAATTACTGTTGCCAGTATTTTCTTTGGTGTAATTATATCAACCTTAATGAACTCAATGCAAGATGGTACTTATGCCAATATGATTGATATGATGGTTAAGCTTTCATCAGGCTATATTCAGGTTCAGAATCCAGAATTCAAGGATAACAAATCGATTAATAATGTTTTTTCTCCTACTCAAGATCAATTCCAAAAAATTACTGAAATAAAGGAAGTAACAACTGTTACTCAACGATTAGAATCTTTTGCTTTACTCTCATCAGGACCCAATACGCGTGGTGGAGCTGTAATTGGTTTTGAACCCGAAAATGATAAACAAACCTCAAATCTACAAAACTGGATTTCACGAGGAGAATTCATAGAAAAAGGCGACAAAGGAGTACTTGTAACATTTAATGTAGCCAAACATCTAAACCTAAGCGTAAATGATACAATTGTTCTAATAAGTCAGGGTTACCATGGAGTAACTGCTGCAGGAAAATACCCAATAAAAGGAATACTAACATTTAGCACTCCGCAAATGAATAATATTGGTGTTTTTATGGATTTACAAAATGCACAACAGTTGTTTTCTGCCGAAGGAATGATAACTTCAATTTTGATTATGGTTGATGATTATACCAATGTACTTTCGGCACAGCATAAAATTTCTGAAATAGCAAATGGCTCTCTTGCTGTGTTAAACTGGAAAGAATTAAATCCTGAGTTGGTTCAATATATTGAAAGCGATAAATACAGTGCTTATCTTATGCTTGGAATACTTTATATTGTTATTGGTTTTGGAATTTTTGGTACTATTATTATGATGGTTGCTGAGCGCAAAAGAGAGCTGGGTGTTATGGTTGCTGTTGGAATGCAAAAATATAAATTGGGAACAGTTTTATTTTATGAAACCATTCTTATAGGTTTAGTTGGTGTATTGGCTGGATTTGTTGTAAGTGTGCCAATAATATTGTTCTTAGTTCAAAATCCGATTACATTACCTGCCGAAATGGCTGAGATTTATGCTCAATATGGATTCGATCCGTATTTATTCTTTGGTACAGCACCGAATGTTTTTATAAACCAAGTTTTAACTGTATTAATAATTACACTTGTTGTATCGTTGTATCCCATTTTTAAGGTTAAGAATCTGATTGTTTCAAAAGCCCTGAGGGCATAGTAGAATATTAATTTAACAATTAAAACTATGATTTGGTCAGTATCGTGGAGAAATATATGGCGTAACAGAACCAGAAGTCTGGTTATAATTATAGCTATTACTCTCGGTGTTTTTGCTGGTGTTTATACTATTGCTTTTATGTTTGGATGGGTAAACCAAAGAATTAAAGCTGTAATTAATACTGAGATTTCACACATCCAGATTCATCAGTCGCAGTATCTTGAAACAAACGAGGTGCATGATTATATTCCCGATATCATTTCATTACAGAATGAAATTAAAAATTTTCCAGAAGTTAAAGCTATATCATCACGAGTAATTGCTACTTGCATGATAGCATCAGCCGAAACAGGTGCAGGTGTTCAGCTTGTAGGAATTGACCCCGAAAACGAAAAACAGGTAACTAATTTATATACAAAAGTAATTGATGGTGCTTATTTCGAAGGAGTTAAGAGTAATCCAATAGTTATTGGTGCGAAACTAGCAGAAAAATTGAAGGTCAAAGTACGATCAAAAATTGTAGTTACTATTACTGAGATGGATGGAACGATTACTGGTGGAGCATTCCGTGTTGCTGGAATTTACAAAACTGCAAATTCAGCCTACGATGAAATGAAAGCATTTGTTAAAGTCGATGACCTTTGCAACTTGCTTAAAATTAACGAAAAGGCAGGACATGAAATTGCAATTTTACTTAACGAAAACAAACTGGAAGATCAGGTTTTAACAAAGCTGAAATCTTCATATTCCGACTATCAGATTTTAAAATGGACAGAAATTTTACCTGATATGAAAATGATGACAGAAAGCATGAATCTTATGATGTATATTTTTGTTGGAATCATTCTTTTGGCTTTAGGTTTTGGTATTGTTAATACCATGTTAATGGTTATATTAGAGAGAGTTAAGGAATTGGGAATGTTAATGGCTGTTGGGATGAATAAGATAAGGGTTTTTAGTATGATAGTGCTCGAAACCATATTTCTATCGTTAACAGGAGGAGTGTTTGGGATTCTCTTGGCATTGATTTTAACAGCTTTAACTGCCAAAACCGGACTAAATTTAAGTATTTGGGCTGATGGTTTAAACTCACTTGGTTTCGATGCAATTATATATCCTGAAATTGGATTTAAAGATGTACTTGTTGTTGCATTATTGGTTGTTTTAACTGGAATAATCTCTGCAATTTACCCGGCACGTAAAGCAATTCATCTAAATCCGGCAGAAGCATTGCGTATTGATATGTAAATTGAAATACGAACGTAGAATTATGATTAACGATTTAAAAAACAAAATATGAACTCTTCCGATTTGAAAAAAAGAACAAAAGTGTTTGCTTTAGAGATAATAAAACTTGTGAACTTACTACCACAATCAAATATATCACAAATCATATCAAAACAAATACTTCGTTCTGCAACATCAGTTGGAGCAAATTATCGTGTAGTTTCTAGAGCAAAATCAAATAAAGATTTTATAAATAAATTAAAGATTTGTGAAGAAGAATCTGATGAAACAATATATTGGTTAGAACTAATTGAAGAATCAGGATTACTTAAAAACGAACTAACTGAGAAATTAATTAAAGAAGCGAATGAGCTTACTTCAATTTTTGTAGCAAGTATAAATACTACAAAGAAAAAATTAAATCAAAAATCGAACATCTAAAATCAAAAATAATATGAAAGTTTTAGAATTAAAAAATCTGGTAAAAATCTATAATGATTCGGAAGTAAAAGTTAAAGCTGTTGATGGAATAAGTCTAAGTTTCGAGCAGGGAGAATTTGTTGCTATAGTTGGACCATCGGGTAGTGGAAAAACTACGCTATTAAATTTAATTGGTGGTCTTGATTCAATTACCGAAGGTGAAATAATTAT
>MENE01000087.1:41890-47964 GCA_001769005.1 Bacteroidetes bacterium GWA2_31_9b
GCTGTAGGGCTGGAAGACAGAGCTGCCAGTCGTCCTGCGAAGATGTCGGGGGGACAGCAACAACGTGTTGCAGTTGCAAGAGCATTGGCTTCAAAACCAAAATTTATACTTGCAGACGAACCAACTGCAAATCTAGATTCTAAATCAACAGAAACATTGCTCAATATAATGGAACGACTAAACATTGAAGAAAATATTACATTTATATTTTCAACGCATGATCAACGTGTTGTGAATAAAGCACGACGTGTAATTACAGTTGAAGATGGACATGTGGTTTCGGACGAGAGACGAGATGGAAGTACGCAGTAGCAGTTAGTAGTTGGCAGTATTAAGTTTAAACTCTGTGATGCTCTGTGAAAAACTCAATGATACTCTGTGGTTAAAATACAATGAAAAATTAGTAATTAACAATTATTAGCTATTAGCTGAAAGCTTTGAGTTTTCCTTTATGTTTAATGAATATTAATTTTTTGAAATAATTTGTGAAAAAGTTACTCATCATATCAATCATCATTTTTCTTGCATTCAATACGAATGCCCAGGACACAATTACTCCAAAGGTTTCTCTCAACGGTTATGTAAAATACATGAACACAGTTATGTTCGAAGATGTGGATGATTATTACCGTATCGACAATTTAATTCATAACCGCATAAACTTTAAATGGTACATAAATAACAATTTAACTTTTGCCACCAATGTTAGAACCCGTCTTATTTACGGTGATTTTGTTAAAATGATTCCCAGTTACGATTCAATTGTAAGTTACGACAATGGATACATGAGTTCGTTAAGTAATAACTTAATATCAACCAATTCAGCTATATTAACAACAACATTTGATCGTTTGTACCTTGAATACAATAAAAATAAATTTGTTGTAACCTTGGGACGACAGCGAATCAACTGGGGACAATCCTTTGCATGGAATCCCAACGATATTTTTAATGCGTACTCCTTTTTTGATTTCGACTACGAAGAACGACCTGGAAGCGATGCATTGCGAGTACAATATTACCCAAACTATACATCGGTTGCAGAAGCTGCAATAAAAATTGATCGGCATAAGAAACTTACTGCTGCTGCCTTGTACAGATTTAACCAATGGGGTTACGATTTACAATTCCTAGGGGGTATTCTCGATACTACCGATTTTGTTGTTGGCACAGGATGGACTGGGAGTATTTTTAACATTGGCATTAATGGCGAAGCAAGTTATTTTCACCCTCAAAAAAACTTTTCAGATACAACAGGTGTATTTCTTGTTTCAGCAGGTTTAAATTACATGTTTAGCAATTCACTGTCGTTTACCTTCGAAGGAATCTACAATGGTTATTTCGACAAACTTAACATTTCTTCATTTAACGATATTTATTTTATGCCTTTATCGGTAAAAACAACATCGTTTAGTAAGTTTTCGTTTATGGGACAGGTTTCTTATCCAATACATCCACTATTAAATGCTTCCTTGGCAATTATGTATTTTCCTACGTTTGGAAATAGCTATTTCATTAATCCTTCGTTCGTTTATTCTGCAGGTAATAATTTTGAAATAGCTCTATTTGGCCAACGATTCTATGGCAAGTTCTATGGCTCCGAAGAAAAACTGAATATGCTTTTTCTGAGATTTAGAGTGAGCTTTTAAAACTCCATTTCCACTACTATCGGACAATGATCAGAATGTACAACCTGCTGCAATATTCCTGCTCCTCTTAATTGTGGCTTTAGGTTTTCGCTTATCATGTGGTAATCAATTCTCCAACCCAGATTTTTTCCGCGTGAACCTGCTCGGTAACTCCACCAGCTATATTGATTTGGTTCTTTATTAAATTCCCTGAATGTATCTATAAATCCACTCGCTATAAATTGATCAACCCATGCACGTTCTTCGGGTAAGAAACCTGATGAAGTGGTATGTCGCTCGGGATGGTTTATATCAATAGGTTTATGACAAATATTAAAATCGCCACTTACAATAATTTTTGGTCGATCAACTTTTAGTTTATTAATATATTTCTGAAAATCGTCCAGGTATTCCATTTTAAAATCCTGGCGAATATCACCCATTGTTCCCGATGGGAAGTAGGAATTAATTAACGTAATATCTCCAAAATCGAGACGAAGAGTTCTTCCTTCGGAATCATATTTTTCAATTCCTATTCCGTTTATGATGTTGTCTGGTTTTTCTTTAGTAAAAACAGCAACACTGCTATAACCTTTCTTTTGTGCCGAAAACCAATAATGATTGTATCCTAATATTTCAAAAACACTTGTATCCAATTGGTCAGGGCTGGCTTTGGTTTCCTGAATACAAATGATATCCGGATTTGATTCTTTTAACCATCCAATAAAGTCTTTTCCCAGTGCAGCACGAATGCCATTTACGTTGTATGAAATAATCTTTTTAATCATTACATTATGTTTTTATTATTGATATAGCAATAATACTTAAATATTTAATAATTTCGTAACCGATAAAATAAGTAAATTAATTGAAAAAAGGACTCGTATTAAAATCAACAGGGAGTTGGTACGCTGTTAAAGAAGTTGAATCGGGGAATATTGTTCTCTGCAACATCCGTGGCAAAATGCGTATCGATGGAATTAAAAATACAAATCCTGTTGCAGTTGGCGATATCGTATATTTTGAAGATGCCGATGATTTAGACAAAGGAATAATTCATACCATTGAACCCCGGAAAAATTATATAATCCGTAAATCCACTAACCTGTCGAAACAAACCCATATTCTTGCAGCAAATATTGATCAGGCTATATTGCTTGTAACCGTTGCTTTTCCTGAAACATACCCTATGTTTATCGATCGGTTTTTGATTACCGCTGAAGCATATCGTATTCCTGCAAAATTGATTTTTAATAAAATTGATTTGTACGACGAAGGTCAAACAGCATATATGAACTACCTGGTTGACATTTACGAAAAGGTTGGATATGAGTGTTTTAAAATTTCTGTTGAGAAAAAAACAAATATAGAATCAATACAGGAATTACTAAAAAACAAATCCACAATGATTGCCGGTAATTCAGGTGTTGGCAAATCATCATTAATCAACTGTGTCGATTCCGGATTGGATTTAAAAACAAGTAAAATTTCCGATTATCATAAATCAGGTAAACATTCAACCACATTTGCCGAAATGTTTGAACTTTCGTTTGGTGGTTATATTATTGATACTCCCGGCATTCGTGGTTTTGGATTGTTCGATATTCAAAAAGAAGAACTTTTTCATTACTACCCCGAAATTTTTAAAGTGTCGGGAAATTGTAAATACTACAATTGCACTCACATGCACGAGCCGGGTTGCGAAGTTATAAAGGCTGTCGAAAATGGTAAAATTAGTGAATTGCGATATTTGAATTACCTAAACATTCTAACTGGCGATGAATCAAAACATCGTTTGTAAACACTTAGTACTTATTTAAATCCAAAACATATCGTTTTGTCATAATTCTTTCTCTTATCATAAATTTTATAGTAAATTGTATGTTCATATTTTTATTATCTTTTTACTAATACTAAAGAAATTATTAATTGTAAAAAAGAATTCTCCAATGAAAAAATTCTATATTCTTTTAACATCCGTTTTATTAGTAGTCGTTTTGGTAAACAGCTACTATTATTACTATATGTATAATCAGCAGGTTAATTTTCAGGCCGATATGCTTGAAAAACAAATTCAGATATGCGGTTGGGAAATAGAAAAATCGGGGTATGAGTTTGAAAGTGAGATGAACTATATTGTTTTTTCTACAGATATGGCAAGTTTTTTTACGAATGAACAAAAAAAAGAACTTAGCATTCGTAAGCTGGAGTTGTTTTACTTTAAGTACCAAAATCTTATAAGAAATATAAAAGTTGTTGATGAAAATAAAAATGTTTTAAGTCTGTTTAAAGACAAATCGAACCTTTTTATTACCGACTACTATGTTGCCCAAAAACAAAAAGATCTTATAAATAAAGAAGAGGTTGTTAAAAACTCTGATGGATCATACAGTTATACTCTACCTGTTTTTTTAAATAGCAAACCTGTTGTAAACATCGTTGTAAAGATTGATATCAATGATTATATAAAGAAAATTTTCGAAAATTATCATCTTGGGAATACTCTTTGGCAATGGTCGTTAAGTACCCAGGGAGACGTTGTTGTTCAGAATCTTACAAGAGATACGATATTAATCAGCAATATCGAAAAAATCACACATGAAATTAAAGACGGGAATCCTGGATTTATTTATAATGATGTAAAATACAACAATACAAAAAGCGAATTAATTTCTGTTTATTCTCCTGTTCATGTTTTAAAAAATGATTTTGGAATTGTTTTCTCTTTGGAAACAAAGGTTGTGATTAAATCAATTATTAAAAATGCTATCCTAGTTGGTTCATCAACAATACTGGTTCTTTTTATAATCATATTCTTCTTCCTGTTTTTTATAAAACGAAAATTAACTGATGAACATCAAATTAAAAAGTCAGAATCGGGATTAAAGGAAATTATGGAATCGTTGCCAATAGGGATAATGATGATTGATAAGAACCGAACCGTTTTAAGCATGAATAAAACGGCAATGTACATTTTTGCGTTTGAAAACGAATCCGATTTAGTTGGCAAAGTTTTGAGCGATCAGTTTCTTATTGCCAGAAACTTTCAGGATACCGATTCCTTTAGTTATACTGATAATCAGAACGAATATATATATTACGACGATAACGACAATGAAGTAATAATCTACAAAAAAGAAATTCCGTATATTCTTAATAACGAAAATGTTTCACTGGAAGCGTTTATCGATATTACACCTATCGAAAAAGCACGTAAACGTGAAATAGCTGCAAATAAATCAAAATCGGAATTCCTGGCTAAAATGAGTCACGAAATTCGTACCCCACTAAATGGAATAGTTGGAATGGCCGATGCTCTTGGAGGTACAAACTTAAACGATAAGCAAGGTGATGCTGTTCATATCATTAAAAAATCGGCAGATTTACTGTTATCAATTATTAATGATATTCTCGATTTCTCGAAAATTGAAGCCGGCAAAATGGTTATCGAAGAAACACCATTTAACCTTCGCGACGAAGTAGAATCTACTGTTTCACTGTTTAAGCAGCGAACCGAAGAAAAAGGAATTGAACTACATACACAAATAAAAGACAATGTTCCTGATCAACTAATTGGCGACCCGTTTCGTTTGCGTCAGGTAATATCTAATTTAATCGGAAACTCAATAAAGTTTACTTTCGAAGGTAAAATTCAAATCTCTGTTGAGCTTGTTAAAGTTCATAATAGCAATATTACCATTCAGTTTGCAATTGAAGATACCGGAATTGGTATACCGAAAGAAAAGCTCAAAGAAATATTCAGCTCTTTTTCACAAGCCGATGGTTCTACAACACGAAAATTTGGTGGCACAGGATTGGGAACAACAATTGCAAAACAACTTGTTGAACTTATGGGTGGTAAAATATGGGTTGAGAGTCCCTCATCATTATCGTACGACCCACAATATACCGGATCAAAATTCTCATTTACCATTCAGGTATATTCAAACGAAAAAATAAAAAAAGACTTTGATTTTTCGAAAATTACCGATTACAATCAGATCAATGTATTAATTATTAATAAATCACCAAAGACCGATAAAATTATACTTCATACATTTAATAGTTTTGAAACTACAAATACAGAAATTACTCCAACCAACGACCCAATTGCTTTGCTCGAAAAGAACATTTCAAAGTTTCAACTTGTAATAATTAACGACAGCGCCGACTTTGATGGAATTGGCTTTGCACGAAAAATATTTGATAAAGGCTTATCTTCAAAATTCCTTATCACAATAATTAGTTCGAACGATCAACCAGGCAATTATGTAAAATGTAAAATGAATGGTGTCGATTATTATTTAATCAAACCATACGAAGCATCAGAAATTTATGAGGTGTTAATCGAGAATTTTACAAGTCTTAAAATTACCGATAAGGAATTACCTGAACTAAATAAACTGAACAAAAATATCAAGATTTTGGTTGCCGAAGACAACATTA
>MENE01000088.1:0-7512 GCA_001769005.1 Bacteroidetes bacterium GWA2_31_9b
CAAACCACCTGCCGAAGGCAAAGCTGTTGTCTATTTTACTCGTATAACCAAGTATGGTTTTGCAATGTCGTTAGATTATTTTAATAACGATAAGTTTATTGGTGCATTTAAAGGCCAAAACTACATGCGTTTCGAATGCGAACCCGGAGAACAAATTTTCTGGTTATATTATCCAAAAAAGATTGATCTGATAAAGGCAAATCTAAAACCAGGTGATTCATATGTTGTTATTGTAGATGTTCGACCTGACAAATCTCAACTGACTCCAATAAGTATCGAAAAAGAAATGGAATTTAATAGAGCCAAAGATCTTATTAATAAAAGCAAACCAGTGATATTTAAAGAAAGTGATATAGAAAAGATGAATGTGAAATTATCAAAACGTATATCAGAAACAATGAATATATACGAAACTCAGCTAAAAAATGAAAGTGCAATTCTAGAAATTAAACCTGAAATGGCTATTCCTGAAGAATCTAAAAAATAGATTAAAAACTATATATGTTTTAGAATAATTTTATTTTAAAATTTTCATTATAAATCTAAAAATTAATTCACATGAAAAAGTAATTTTTTATTACAGTATTCTTATTACTAGCTGTTATTGATACAGCTTTTGCTCAAGGATTTCAGCCACCTTCAGAAGGTAAAGCTGTTGTTTATTTTACTCGTGTAACTCTCTATGGAAAACCTGTTGAATTTGAATTTTTTCATCAGGATAAATACATTGGAGTATTTAAAGGTGATCAATATATGCGTTACGAATGTGATCCCGGGGCTCAATTATTCTGGGCATCATCGGAAAATAAAGAGTTTTTAACTGCAGAACTGGAAGCAGGTAAAACATATGTTGTTATGGTTGACGTAATTATGGGTGTTATGAAAGCTCATGTTGGACTTACTCCTGTTAGTGTTAGTAATTCTGAAGAGTTTAACAAAGCCAAGGGATTGATAAATAAAGAAGCGCCAACGATTACACCAGATGATAAAATTGAAAAAATGAATAACAAGCTTGGTAAATTTATTTCTAAACAACTTGATGCTTACGAAACAACATGGAAAAATGAAAAAAATTACAAGCATCTTTCAACTGATATGGCAATTCCTGAAGAATATTTAAATTAATCTGAATGAGTGTATATTTAAAGAAGCTGTTATTTTTAACAGCTTTTTTTATGGAATTATTAAGAATAAAAATAATACATTAAATCCTGCGTTTTAGCCTTAATTTTCAGTAACTTGTATACAGTTTTTATATACAATATCAATTATGGATGCTAAAAGTAAATATTGTATTAAGCTCACTTCATTATTTTCTCCCGAAAATATCGAGATATACGAAGAACAAGTTGATATTGACTCGCTGATACTTAAATTACTTGAGAATCTTGCTCTGAATTATGGTATTGGAAATGTTCATTCATTATATTCCAATTCATATAAAAGTAATAAAATCACAAAACCATTTATCGAATTAAATAATACAAGTTCACTTTATCATTTCCGAATTACTTCTTCAGAAAATACAAGAATAGCAGTAGCTCTTTTAAAAAAAGGAATAACAGATTCAGAAAATAAATCATTAAAAGATACTCAAATTATTGTTGTTGTTACATCCCCAAAGGGAAAGCCGGATATCTACTTAAAAATTGTAAAATCACTTAAGGAATTTTTTGGCAATCAAAAACACATTGATTCATTATTTGAACAAAAAAATTCAGTTGATATATGGAATTTTTTTGATCAGGCTAACATTTATTTACCCGAAGTACTTCTTGCAGGTGATATTATGGAAGAAATAAAGGTTTTTCTAAAAGAATCGAATAATCTTAAAGATGCTATTGATATGTTTGTACAAACCGGGTATTTAAATATCCCTGTTATTGATTTAGAAGGTAATTTGGTAGGTGAAGTTACATCTCAGGAATTAATGGAAGTATGTTTGCCACGATATATATTATGGATGGATGATATTTACCCAATTATTAATTTCGAATCTTTTCAGAACTTGCTTGAAAACGAAGAAAACTCGTGGCTAGCTGAAATATTAAAACATGATTGTGCTGTAATACAAAAGGATGAACCATTTATGAAAGCGGCAATTTTAATGACAAAAAAAACAACTTCACATGCTTATGTACTTGACGATAATAAATTAATAGGTATAATACCTTTACGCTTTTTTTTAGATAAAATTTTAAGAGAATAACATGCAAACAGCAAATAATAAATTATCTCTTAAACAGATTGCTATCAGAAGTGCCATAATGATTGGTATTAGTTCTGCTGTTGGCCTTTTTTCAACTTATGCAGGATTAAGTGGGAGTAAACAAATACTAGCAACTTCAATATTTACACTGATTATTACTGCTACATTGCTTTTCTGGAACTTTAGGTTGGCTATAGCTTTTATAGGTATGGCTATTATTCTGGCAGGAAATGTTATTACCCTTGAACAATTTATTAATTCGGCTGAATTAGATATTATTCTTTTTTTGGTTGGAATGATGACTCTTGTTGGAGTACTAAAAGATCTTGGTCTTTTTTCATGGATTATTCAATCAGTTATTAAAATGAAACATATGAACGGTTATCTATTTATAATAATCGTTATGTTTATGTCTGCATTAATGGCCTGTTTGGTTGATGAAGTAACATCAATCGTTTTTATGCTTGCACTCATATTTCAGGTTTGTGATACACTTAAAATATCTCCAACTCCATATGTAATAATATCTGTAATTGCTACCAACATTGGTTCAAGTGGAACAATGCTTGGTAATCCTATAGGAATTCTTATTGGAACAAAAGCCGGATTTTCATTTATTGATTTTATGATTACAGCATTTCCAATAATGATAATTTCATTACTAGTCTCATTGTCGGTTGTACTTTTATGGTATAAAAAAGATATTCATTTATTTACAGAGAGGCTTGAAGCGAGAAGAAAAATGCTTATTGGTCTTGGTCCATTAATTGAAATACCTTACAAAAAAGGATTAATAATACTGATAGCAGCAATTTCATTAATTGCTCTACATCATGTTATAGAACAAAAATTAGGAGTCGAAAAAAATACCTTACTAATTGTTGCACCTTTAGCTATATCGGGAATACTCATGATTTGGAAAAATGAGCGTGCCCGACATTATGTTGAGTCGGAAGTTGAATGGTGGACACTATTGTTTTTTATGATGCTTTTTGCTGTTGCCGGTTCGCTTGAGAAAACAGGTGTTACTCAACAATTAGCTGCAAATTTTACAAATACCTTTGGTACTAACCCAATGGTGCTTACTCCAGTAATATTATTCATTACTGCTGCAGGCTCAGCTTTTGTCGATAATATTGTTTTTGTAGCTGCTTTTATTCCAATTGTAAAAGAAATTGGATCCGAATCACTTTGGTGGGCTTTATTATTCGGTGGTTGCTACGGCGGTAATATAACTTTAATTGGTTCTACGGCTAACATTGTAGCCTTGGGTATGATTGAAAAAAGATATCATAAGCATATAACCTTTTTTGAATGGTTTAAATTTGGAATTGTAATAGGAGTTATTACATGTATTATTGCGTGCGGTTTAATTATGCTTACCATTATAGCTAAGTCCTAATAAATACTATTTTTTTCAAGTTTGTAATTTCTAATAAACAATTCATTATCAATATCTGTTTAAAAAAAGATCTAGTGCAATGTTAAGTTTAAAGTTTCGATTAGAGATTGCGTCATCCTCGTACCTCGTCTTCGCAATGACGTCATTCCGAGGAGACACGACGAAGGAATCTAATACGTCAAATTATACTTAATATAACACTAGTATAATTCTTAAAAAAATAAAACCTCATTAAACGATTTTATATAAATGATATCAAATAACAGGATTTACTCAAAAAAGATTTGTTTCTTGTAATTTTATATTGAATAATTAATGCAATTTTATATGATTTTTAACAAAATCTATATGATTGATTACCTGTATTTTAAAAATAAAACACATGAAAAATAATTTACGAACTGTTCTCTGGATAATTGTAGGTTTAATTATAGTAGGATTAATAGCCTATCCAAAAATTAGAGATTATCGAATAAAAAAAGGAAGTAAAATGTTAACAGGAGCTAAGCAGGCTGCAGTTGTTAAAATTAAAGTAATTAATCCTGAATTATTACTTGATATCATAAAATCATCAGGAACTATTTTACCTGACGAGGAAGTAGATTTAAGTTTTGAAACAGCAGGAAAAATATCGAATATTTATTTTAAAGAAGGTTCGTATGTTAAGAAAGGTGAATTATTAGCCAAATTAATCGACGATGATCTTCAGGCTCAGTTGGATAAATTACTTATTCAAGAAAAATTAGCCAAAGAAAAAGAGAATCGTCAGAAAATATTACTTGCGAAAGAAGCTGTAAGTCAGGAATCATACGATCAGGTAAAATCTGACTTGCAAGGAATAGAATCAGAAATTAAATTATTAAGAGCAAAAATAGTTAAAACAGAAATTCATGCTCCGTTTGATGGAAAAATTGGATTGCGTTTTGTAAGTGAAGGAGCATTTGTTAATTCCAGTTCTCAGGTTGCTAAATTGGTTAAGAATAAACCTTTGAAAATTGAATTCTCTATTCCCGAAAAATATTCAGGAATTGTAAAAGAAGGTACAAATCTTACTTTCAGGGTCGAAGATATTGATAAATTATATAACGCTAAAGTTTATGCAATAGAACCCAAAGTTGACCCACAAACACGAACAATTGCTGTTCGAGCAATGTATGAAAATAAAAACGAAGAATTACAAGCTGGAAGATTTGTATCTATTGAACTTGTTATTCGGGAAAAAATAAATGCACTACAAATACCCACAGAAGCAGTTATTCCTGAAATGGGTGGCGAAAAGGTTTTTATTGTTAAAATGGGAAAAGCAAAATCCACAAGCATAAAAACTGGTTTACGTACTGAGAATAATATTGAAATAATCGAAGGCGTTCAGCCTGGTGATAGTGTAATAATTAGTGGTATTATGCAACTCCGTCATGATATGCCTGTAGTTGTTAAAGAATAATGGATTATAAAAAAAGGAATTAATTATGAATATTTCATCATTAAGCATTCGTAGGCCTGTACTTTCGTTAGTTATGACCATTATTATCCTATTGTTTGGTGCAATCGGAATGTCCTATTTAGGAGTTCGTGAGTTCCCAAATGTCGATAGGCCAATTGTTTCTGTAAGTACAACTTATGTTGGAGCAAACTCCGATGTTATTGATACACAAATAACTGAACCTTTAGAGCAGGCAATAAACGGTATCCCTGGAATTAACTCAATGTCAAGTGCTAGTCGCGATGGTTCGAGCAGAATTACTATTGAGTTTGATTTAAATGTAGATTTGGAAACAGCAGCTAATGATGTTCGAGACAAGGTTGCTGCAGCCCGACGATTATTACCCTCAGATGCAGAACCACCGGTTGTTGTTAAAGCAGATGCAGATTCAGACCCAATCATTTTTTTAAATATTACGAGCGATAAACGCTCAATGATTGATTTAAGCGATATTGTTGAGAATGTATTTAAAGAAAAATTACAAACTATTCCAGGTGTTAGTAGCGTTGCTATATGGGGTAGTAAACGCCCTGCAATGCGTTTGTGGATGAATCCTTCTAAACTGGCTGCTTATCAACTTACTCCTGTTGATGTTCGTAATGCTCTTACACGAGAAAATATTGAACTTCCATCGGGACGAATTGAAGGAAACATGACAGAGCTTTCTGTTCGAACAGTTGGTCGTTTAGTTACTCCTGCTGATTTTAATAATTTAATTCTCCGACAAACAGGCGATAAAATAATCCGTTTTAAAGATATTGGAAGAGCCGAATTAGGACCAGAGAATGAACGTACAGGTTTATACCGAGATGGAATTCCTTCAGTTGGAAGTGCTGTTATTCCACAACCAGGTTCAAATCATATAGATATTGTAGATGAAGTATATAAACGTTTAGAGCAAATTAAAAAAGATTTACCGGCCGATATTAAAGTTAATGTTGGATTTGATAATACTACATATATCAGACAATCAATTACTGAAGTTGAAGAAACAATTTTTCTTGCATTTTTACTGGTAGTATTAATAATTTTCTTATTTCTACGCGACTGGAGAACAACACTTATTCCTGTAATTGCTATTCCTGTTTCACTTATAGGTGCTTTTTTTATTCTATATCTTGCAGGATATACCATAAATGTATTAACCCTGCTTGGAATAGTTTTGTCTATTGGAATTGTTGTTGATGATGCAATTATTGTACTTGAAAATATTTACAGCAAAATTGAACGTGGTATGGAACCACACGAAGCAGCTAAACAAGGGTCTGCAGAAATATTTTTTGCAGTATTAGCAACAACAATAACTCTTATAGCTGTATTTACACCTATAGTTTTTCTAAAAGGTACAACCGGACGATTATTTAAGGAGTTTTCAATTGTAATTTCTGGAGCCGTTTTAATTTCGGCATTTATTGCATTAACATTAACTCCAATGTTATCGAGTCGGTTATTAAAAAATCGACAACAACACAGCTGGTTGTACAGAAAAACAGAACCGTTTTTTAATACATTGATTAACGGATATAGTGAATCTTTAAGAAAATTTATGAATCGACGATGGTTAGCAATACTTGTTATTGGTATAACACTTTTTTTAATCGTTGTTTTATATAAAGCTATACCATCAGAAATGGCTCCTCTTGAAGACCGCTCATCTTTAAGTATAAGTTCTACAGGTCCTGAAGGTGCATCTTATGAATTTATGAACTTATACATGTTCGAATTATCAAAACTTGTTAGTGATAAAGTACCTGAGAAAGAAGGAATGATAACTATTGTTTCTCCCGGTTGGTCAGGTTCATCAAATAATGGCAGTATACGTCTTATTTTAAAAAATAGTAAAGAAAGGAAAATATCACAACAGGAAATTGCCGATCTTTTATCAAAAGAAGTAAAAGATATGACTGCTGCACGTACATTTATTTCTCAGCAACAAACAATCGGAGGCAGGAGAGGTGGATTACCTGTTCAATTTGTTATTCAAGCTCCAAATCTTGAAAAGTTAAAACAAGTTTTACCTGAATTTATACTTCAAGCTTCGTCAAGTGAAATTTTCCAGTTTGTAGATTTAAATCTAAAGTTTAATAAACCTGAGATAAGAGTTGAGATTAATCGCGATAAAGCTGTGATTATGGGAGTTTCGATGCAAAATGTTGCACAAACCTTACAATTAGCATTAAGCGGGTCACGATTTGGTTACTTTGTAATGAATGGAAAACAATATCAGGTTTTAGGTCAGTTAGAACGTGAAAATAGAAACAAACCACTTGATTTAAAATCAATATATGTAAAAAATAATGCTGGAGAGATGATCCAGCTTGATAATCTTGTAACTTTAAAAGAAGAAAGCAGTCCACCACAATTATATCGTTATAACAGGTATATGTCTGCTACAGTTTCAGCAGGTTTGGTTAAAGG
>MENE01000088.1:7601-15956 GCA_001769005.1 Bacteroidetes bacterium GWA2_31_9b
CAAAAGATTTTGCAGAAAGTTCATCAAGTCTTGCATTTGCGTTTGTACTGGCACTTGTTTTAATTTATCTTATTCTGGCAGCTCAATTCGAAAGCTTTAAAGATCCATTGATAATAATGTTTACAGTACCTTTAGCATTAACAGGAGCACTCGTATTTCTTTGGTACTTTAATTATACAATGAATATTTTTAGCCAGATTGGAATCATAATGCTAATAGGTTTAGTTTCTAAAAATGGAATTTTATTGGTAGAATTTGCTAATCAACGAAAATCTACAGGACTAAATAAAGATGATGCAATGCTTGAAGCAGCAACAGCCAGATTCAGACCCATACTTATGACAAGCTTTTCAACAATTCTTGGAACATTACCAATCGCTTTAGCTTTAGGTTCTGGAGCCGAAAGCAGGGTATCCATGGGAGTAGCTGTTGTTGGTGGATTATTTGTATCTACTTTCTTTACTTTATACATTGTTCCTGCTATGTATTCTTATATTTCTGCAAAATCTGCTTCAGTTACTAATGTTGAAGAAACAACTCAAAATTAATATTATGATGTATCAATATATAAATCAGGCATTTAAGTATTCACGAATCCGTATTACCGGAATAATTCTGGGTTTTCTTTTATTCAATTTCAATGTTTTTTCTCAGGATTATTATTCATTTAAACAATGTGTGCAAATAGGTTTGGAAAATAACTATTCAATAAAGATTGCTAAAAACGATGAAGTAATTGAAGAAAATAATTATAGTCTGGGAAATGCTGGTTTTTTACCATATATCTATTCTGCTGCAAATCAAACTTACTCGATTACTGATTCCAGACAAGTTCTTGCTTCAAGTCCTGATCCGGTAGAAAATGATAATGCTAAGTCAAATACCCTTTCGGCATCAGTAAATTTAAACTGGACCATTTTCGACGGATTTAAAATGTTTGTTGAATATAAAAAACTGAATGAATTGGTGCAAATAGGACAACTCAACACCCGAATGAGTGTTGAAAACCTGATTGCACAGATTGGAGTTGAATACTACAATGTTATTCAGCAAAAAAAACGACTTGAAACTATTCGATATATAAAGAATCTTTCGAAAGAAAGAATGAAAGTAGCAGAAGAAAGATACCGAATTGGTCAAGAATCGAAACTCGAGTTTCAGCAGGCAAAAGTTGATTTTAACTCCGATTCATCACAATTTTTAAAACAATCCGAAAATCTTTCAGGTTCAATAATAAAACTAAATAAATTACTAGCTGTAAATATTGATAAGAACACTTCGCCATCCGATTCCATTTCAATAAACTATTTATTAATGTTTAATGATTTACTTAAAGAAACGCAGATAAATAACACAAACATTTTACTTGCTTCAACAAACCAATCGATTACTGAGCTAAACTTAAAACTTGTAAATTCTTCACGATATCCTGTTTTGTCATTATTTGGTGGAGCAAATCTGGCTCAAAGCGAGTCGCCAACAAGTTCTACCTTAGAGAGTAATTCTCAAGGTTGGAATTATGGTGCAGCATTAAGCTTTACTATTTTCGATGGTTTTAATATTAACCGTCAGCATAAAAATGCACGAATTAATATTCAGAATGCTGAATTGGAATATAAAGAAATTGAGCAGGAAGTATTATCTACTCTTGCACTCATATATAATACTTATCAAAACAGTTTAAAATTAGTTGATCTAGAACGCTCAAATCTTCAGATTGCACGTAATAATTTTGAAATTGCAACTGAACGTTATCGTTTAGGGAATTTCTCAGGACTAGAAATGCGTGATGTTCAAAGAGCATATCTTGATGCTGAAGACAGATTGCTAGCAGCACAATATCAGGCAAAAATTGCCGAAATATCACTAAAACAAATTAGCGGAAAAGTTTCTGATTATTTATTATAATTCAAAAACAAAACAAGCGGGTTAACCCGCTTGTTAAATTATTTAATTTTCAAATTATTCTTCTAAAACACATTTGTTCATAACAACATCAATCAAATAGCCGGTACAAATACCTTTAACTTTAATTGGGGAACCTGTTTTAAGTACAGATAAATCTATTGCTGTTTTATCAAAACTGCATAAAATACCAGATATATCGGTTTCTTGTTTTAAATAAAGTGAAATGTCATTGGGTGTTTCCTTAAACGATTCCAATGTACCACTCACAATAATTACTTTTCCAAGATATTGATTATTTGTTAATTCTTCATTTGTTTCAAACTGATTTATAATTTGAGAAGCTTCAATTTCATATTCAGCCTTGCTGTTTTTCACACTTGAATCTGATTTTTTAAAAACTACTTGCCAAGTGATAAGAAATACAATAATTCCAATACCTAAAAGTGCTAAAAGATATTTATAAATTTTTTTCATTATTCTATTAAATTAATTTGATTCGTATCCAGCATCAATAGTAATCTCTACAGATTTTGCAATTTTATTTTCAACAACAGAAGGAATAGAAATATTATAATCAGTTGGAGAAATTGTAAATTTTGCTTTTGCAGTTGGTTTGCCATTTACAATATCAATTGTTCCTTCGGTTGAAATTGCTTTGGTAACACCATGTAAGGTAATATCTCCAGTAACAATAACTTTGTAACTACCGTCTTTTTTAAAATCAATTTGATCAAGATTTGTAATTTTACCTTTAAAGCTGGATTTTGGGAATGTACTAGATTCCATGTAGTTCTCGTTAAAATGCTCCTGCATAAGAGCTACTTTAAATTCAAACGATTTTACCAATAGTGAAAACTGAATATCACCTGTCTGAGGATCGAGAATGCTAACTGCCTGACGATTGTGAGCTTCAATATCTTCCATTGCAGTATGTGAGTAGAACCATACATGACTGGTTTTTGAAACATATCGCTGAGAATATGTATTTCCTGCAAATACCAGTAAAAAGAATAGAATAATTTTAAATTTCATATAGTTTAGTTTTTTGATTAATACTATAAACAAATTTGAAACAAAAATGTTATTTTAATGCAAAAACGCGTGAAATATTAAACCCAATATGAATTCCCCCATCAAGCCAATTACCGGTAGTTTCGCTAATAAATCCTTTTTCAATCATAGCCAGAGAGTTTGATAAATGAAACTGAAAAACGTGTCCACCTGTTTCTATGTCAAATCCAATAGACAATGGATGATAAGTTGTTGTACTTCTAAAATCATTAACGGGAGGAATAACATAATAATATTCGGCATTAACTGAAATACGTTTTGTAAGTTTAAATCTGGCTCCTAATCCTACAGCCCAAACATCGTTTGGATCAACTTCTGTTGCAACCATATTGAGGTGAACATAAGTAGGATTTATCTCAAATGAAAAACGCTCATTAAATTTTCTGGCTATAAGAATTTGATGAGTATAACTTAATCTATCCCAAAAAGGCAAGGGTTCGGTTCCTTCCCATTTTAGCGAATTACCTGCAACTGTTGCAAGATAAGAAATTGTAACAGGCATGTTTTTTTCACCTTTACATTGTCGCCATAATGTTAGTTTTAGTAAACCGTCATACGTTTTTTCGTATGTTCCTCGCCCAACCCCAATCATTAACCAATCGGTAATTCCATAATCCAACCCAAAATGAATATTAGCCTGATCTAATCCCCAAAGATTATAAGCTCCTGAATTGATTTCACCAAAACGATGCGAAATACGAAAATCTAGTTGTCCTTCAGGCATTCGTTCTATTGAATGTCCACTAACTATATGAGTTGATTTGAATGTTGCTGTTGCGTATTCTGTTTTATTTACATCTGTTTCATTTAATAAATCATCAATATCCTGAGCATTTAAAGAAATGCACGAAACAAACATCAATAAAATTGTAAATAGTAGTTTAATCTTTTTCATTTTTTTAATGTTTAATTATTCGGAGCACCAGCATCAATCCAAATTTTTAGTGATGAGATTTTACAATCGGATAATTTTGTTGAATTTTTGGGCATTGGTGAAAATCCACCTGATTGTGCAATTGAGCCATATAATTTACCGTCATTAACGCGAAGCAAAACGTCTGAATAATTTTCGAGTTTAATGTTTGCTCCATAAGAAGCAGCAGTAGAATTACTATGGCACGATAAACAATAAGATGAAAGCATTGGTTCTAATGTTCCTGAAAATGTAACATTGGTTGTATCGCATCCTGATCCTAATTCCGGAAACATATATTCCTGACTATCGTAGTAACATCCAGAAAAAATAAAGATTGATATTATGAATACAATTATTAACGATACACTTTTAAAGCTATTGAGGAATTTATTTTTATCAGTTTCTTTATTTAACATATTCAAAATGTATTAATTAATTATCAAGCATTCCTTGTTCAATCCAAAGTTCCATTTTTCGAATTGTACATTCATCAAGTGTTCCATAAGGAGGCATTGCAATAAATCCAGTATGCTTTTTTACTACACCAATAATAATTGGCTCTCCATTTCTTATGGTTTCAGAATAGTACTTAATTTTTAAATAACTATCAAGCATTACACCACCACTTGCATTTGTGGTATTGTGGCAACCAATACAGCTTCTGTCAATAAGTGGATATATTTGTTCTCCAAAAAGTATTGGATTTAAAGTATCACATGCTAAATCGGGACAATCGCTGTTTAATGCTCCTTCAGATACCCATCGTCGGAACATTTCTTTTTGATTGTCAGACAAAGGTGAGTAAGGGCTTGGAGGCATTCTATCACCCAAATCGTTTGTAATTATTACTTCATATACTTTGCTCTCGTTTGGATCAAATGGTACAATTGATTCTGGATCGTCCATTAAACCAGCATAAGTAGTAAAATTATAACCTTCTTCTTGGGTTATATTATCATGGCATCCGGTAGTTGCACAACTTGATTGTAATAACGGTAGAATATACTGAGTAAAGCAAATTGTATCAGGATTAACTATATTTCCTCCATGTCCAGTTGTATCACCAGAGCAAAACAAATTTTTTGCTCCTTGTTCAATCCATATATGAATAATTGTTCTTTGTTCTTTACTTAATGGCCTATCTGGAGGCATCATTCCTTCGGTGCTATTAATGTTTGTAATTACTTTGTAAAGTTCACTTCCATTGGCATTTCCAGGCGAAACTGCTCCCATAACAGAATAATAATCTGTAGAAATAAAACCAGCTTTTGCTGTACTAGCATTGTGACAACTTGAAATACCACAAGATATTTGCATTATCGGTAATACCTGTGTTTCGAAACAAATGGTATCTAGATTTGAAAATGCATCAGGTTCATGTTTACAAGAAGGGAAAAACAAAATAGATTGATATAATGCCAGAAAAAATAATAGAAATAAAAACTTTTTAATATTTTTCATAACTAATATATTTATGTACGAATATACGAATTACATAATTCTGAATTCAATAGGATTAATATTTTTTTATTCTTTACAATTTAATTTAGAATGATTTAACATTAATTTTTACTGATTTTAATCAATAAAAAGCCTGAAAATATTTCAGGCTTAAATTCTTCAAATAAGTTAATATGCTATTTTATTTTTTTACACAGCGGATATATAAGAGATCTTTTTTCTTTGCTCTATCAGCTTTTTCAATTTTACCGTTTGAATCAAAATAGTAATATCCAATATTTCCGGCTTCAATAAATGCAAGCTTTGCTGTAAAAATATTTGTAGGTTTTTTTCCAGAATCATCAATTAGAATTTCTCCTCCTAGTAATAGATTAAAACCGCTTTTACCAAAAGGACATAATGAAGGCATATTATTAGCTGTTTTTGCCAATACTTTTTGCCAGTCGTCTGATGATGGTATTTGCCATCCGGCAGGACATGCAGTTTCAGCAACCGAAATATTATAAAGATAACCGAATGCTTCACAATTCATTTTAATATTATCGCGACAGGTACTGTTTTCTCCCATGTTAAAACTTAAATTCTCCGACATCCATGTTTTATTATCAATATTAACCCATGTATATTCTTTGTTATCGCGGGAATCTGCGAATTTGCCGGTTTCAATTGAATTTGAGTATGCTGCATAATCTTTGTTATCTAAAACACAACGCAGTTTAGCTTTTTCATTGGTTTGTTTATTTACCCATCCTGTACTATTTGATTTATTTGAAGGATATGCAATTAATTTTTTACTGTCTTCTTTATTATCTTTGTTAATCCAGTATGTGTTATATATATAGTATTTTGATTCCATCCAATAATCGTTTGTAGACATATTAAAACTCCAAAGACCTGATGTGCTAATTCGTTCGCTAATAACTGTACTTTCGTTTTCAAGTTCTATCGAAGGTTTATAATATGAAAATAAGTCTTTCCATTCTTGTTCTTCTGGTAATTTCCATCCTACAGGGCATTTATCATTTATATCAGTATAAATAAATGTGCCAATAATATCCTTTTTTAACCACGTTGTATTTCCTACACTAATATATTCGAACTTTTCGCCGGTATAAACATCTTTAAAAGCACCTGTTTTATTTTTAAGTGTGAGGTTTGCTTCAATAACTGATTCAATTGTTTCAAAATATATAGCACTTTTAATACATCGAACACTTAATTCATCGGTTTTTTCTCGAAGCTCCCGACTAATTTTATTTTCGTTTAATCGCACAATTCGAGCGATATATTTATCGGAGTATCCTAAATACAAAAGTTTATTTACTGTATTTGTCCAAAAAGCTACAGCAACCTGATTTGGATATAACGTTTTTAAGTACTTACATTCATTAAGAACAAATCCTGAGTCGCTAAATATTTTCAAATTTTTTATTTCACGTAATCCAAATTCAGATGATTTGGCAGCATTCATTCCAAAGTGCTTTTCAAGTTCAATCCATTCATCATCAGTAGGTAATTTCCAATTTTCGGGGCAAGCATTTATAGCTGCAGTATAATTATATAATGTGCCACATTCAGAAGGTTCTTTTATTGATTTTAAATTCTGAGTCATCCATTTCGTATTATCGTATCGAATCCAGGTATAAGTATTTCCAACAGCATCATTTAAAGTACCTTTTTTTGTAAGATCAATAGTTGGATAAACAGCGCTAATTTTAAAAAATAATTTTGTATTTGCATTTGCTAAATGATCTATCCAAAGAACTATTTGTTTTGTTCTTCCCGGGAAAATACTATCACCAACTTCACCATGCACTTTTTCAATTTCTTCCCAATTTATTTGATCTGTTGAATATAAAACATGAACAGTGAAAGCAAGATCAGGTTTGCCATAAAGATCATATTGAATAATAACTTCGCCATTGTTTTGTTTTATAGTAGTATTGTTAATTGTTTGAGCGAATATATTCATACTCAATATGCTGAAAATAAATAGTAATATGTTTTTCATGTATTATGATTTTAAGTTTTAGAGTTTAAAGTTACCAAAAGATTAAAAACGAGACAATTTTTAAACTGGTTTTATATAAATAAAATATGTACTTTTGTTTTATGTTTACATACAACGAACATATTATTACCTTCCAAAACCGCTTCAATGGATTATAATCCATTACAATAACTGCAAATTATTAAATACTACAATAAACTTTTTTTAGATTTTTTCTAAAAGAAAGTTATATCATAAATTAATTTAAAAAAATAACTAACATGAAAAAAATAATTATTCTGGGAGCAGGAATGGTTGGAAAGGCTATGGCCATTGACTTGTCTAAAAACCACGATGTTACTTCAGCCGATATTGATGTTTACTCTTTAAATTATCTTGCATCAAATTATAATATTAAAACCAAAGTACTTGATGTTACAAACGAAAATGAGTTCATATCAACAATAAAACCATTTGATCTTGTAATTTCAGCCGTGCCCGGATTTCTTGGTTTACAAACAATTACAAGAGTTATTAATTGTAAAAAGAATTTAATAGATATTTCTTTTTTACCCGAAGATGTATCACATTTAAATAGTTTAGCAATTCAAAATAATGTAACAGTTATAATGGATTGTGGAGTAGCACCTGGAATGCCAAATATAATAGCTGGGTATCATAATGAGAAAATGAAAATTGATAATTTTGAATATATGGTTGGTGGATTACCAAAAGTTAGAACATTTCCGTTTGAGTATAAAGCACCTTTTTCTCCATGTGATGTAGTTGAAGAATACACACGACCTGCACGATATGTAGAAAATAGTAAGATGATTGTGAAACCGGCAATGAGTGATACAGAGTTACTTGAATTTGAGAATGTTGGTACACTTGAGGCGTTTAATTCAGATGGATTACGTTCACTAATCTTCACGTTAAGCAATATACCGAATATGAAAGAGAAAACACTCCGCTTTCCAGGTCATATAACAATGATAAAAGCATTAAA
>MENE01000088.1:16017-34639 GCA_001769005.1 Bacteroidetes bacterium GWA2_31_9b
GATTTTACAACTGAAATTCTATTCAAAGCATGGAAGCTTGGTGCCGAAGAGCCAGAATTTACTATTATGCGCGTTATTGTTCAAGGTGAAGAAAATGGAATTAAAAAAGAAATCACGTATGATTTGTACGATGAGTATGATGCTATAGAGAAAATATCTTCAATGGCCAGAACAACTGGTTTCACTGCAACTGCTGCTGCCAATATGGTTTTAAATGATGTGTTTTCTCAAAAAGGTGTGTTCCCACCAGAACTTATTGGTAAAAAACCAGAATGTTATACCTATATTATTGACTACTTAAAAAAACGAAATATTCATTATATAAAAACAGAAAAGTTGTTATAATGAGATTCATTAAAAGCAGTGGTTAATTATATCACTGCTTTTTTTTATGAATTACTTTTAATAATTTTAATCATTAAAAAAGATAAGGCATAAAACGATTATCTTTAAAGCGGAATTTTAACTTAATAATCAAACAAAATGAGGTTGAAAACAAACTGTTTAAAAATCTTATTTCTATTTGTATTTATTAATATTTATTTTTATTCTTTATCACAAAATGCAACAAGCATTTCAGGTAAGACAGAATATTTAACCTTTAATATTTTAGAAAGTGAGTTATCAGAAGGTAAGTATATCAATGGAAATATAGATTCATTGGGCTTTCATCCATATAATAAAGACAAAATTCCAAATACAAGACCTAAAAACGATCGAATGATAACGCTTCGATCAGAAATCATTATCGATAGTTCGAACATTAATCAAAATCTTTACCTTGTTACTTTGCCAATAGATTATGCTTGCAGAATTTATTTTAATGGTAAAGTTATTGCAATAAAAGGGAATACAAAGAATGGTTATACAAATAGAATTCATTATACTGAAAAAACATTATTGTCGAATTCAGAAATAATTTATAATCAAAAAAACGAAATAGCTTACGAACTTTATCCTAAAGAAGGAGAAATAAATCCATTTATTAAGGTTTTTATTTCTGATTCAAGATATGCTGACAAATATGTTTTTCGTAGAAACTTTTTCGGATCAGGATTAATATTTTCATTATCGATATGTTCTATTGTATTTTTTATTTTCT
The DNA here is from genome assembly GCA_001769005.1 of Bacteroidetes bacterium GWA2_31_9b. Taxonomy (GTDB): domain Bacteria; phylum Bacteroidota; class Bacteroidia; order Bacteroidales; family UBA12077; genus UBA12077. Next base: position 17,120 of record MENE01000088.1, read on the forward strand.
TCCTATTTACATATATAAGTCGACGAGAATTTGAAAAATGGCATTTTTTATATTTTGCATTCATGAATTTATTTTTAGTAGTTAGCTACATTAATAATATTGTATCATTCAACTATGCAAATACATTTATTTTAGAAAAAATTGCTCGAGCAGGATTTCCAATATTTATTTTTGTTGGATGCAGTTTTATGATTGATTATACTAATGTACTTAGAAAAAAGAGATTATTCAAAATCATTTTACTATTAGTCTATTTACCTGCATTAATTATGGTTTTAATTCCCAATACGATAACAGGAGTTATAAAAGCATACAATTCTTATCCTTTAATTGTTCTATTATTAGGCAATTTTATTCTTTTTGCTCTTTCGTTTTTGTTTTATTTAAAAGAGAAAAATTTACTGTCTCTTTTAATATTTATTGCAATGTTATTAAACTTATTTGCAGGATTTCATGATGGATACATATTTGCAATTTTAAAATCTAAACCATTTGTACTGTTAGTACCTATTGCTGTTTTTCTAATAAACCTGATAATTTTTATTGTTTTAATAGTTGATTATTCAAAATCATATCATTTAGCAATAAAAAGTTCTGATAAATTAAAAATATTAAATGAAAATCTTGGATTGGTTGTTGAAGAACGTACAAAGAAAATAATTGATTATTCAAATAAACTAGAAGTGGCAAACAACACAAAAGATAAATTTTTTTCAATTATAGCTCATGATCTTAAAAACCCGTTTAATACGCTTATTGGTTATTCAGAGTTATTGAAAAATGATTTTAGAGAACTTGCTGATAATGAAATATCTAAACAATTAAATATTATATTTTCTACTTCAAAAAATGGATATGCATTATTAGATAATCTTTTACAATGGGCACAATCTCAAACAAATATTATTCAATTTAAACCAGTTAAAATTAAATTACGAAAACTGGTTCAAGAATGTATTGAAAATATCGAAAATCAAAGTAAACTTAAGGAAATAGAGATAATTAATAATGTTCCAGAAAAATTTGAATTTACCGGAGACGAAAATCAATTAAAAACTATTTTACGAAATTTAATTTATAATGCTGTAAAGTTTACATCTCGAAATGGACTAATAATTATTAAATCGGAAAAAACTAGTTCGGACATTTTAATTTCAGTAAAAGATACTGGAATAGGTATTTCAGAAGTTGATATTAAAAATTTATTTAAAATTGAAAAGCTATTTTCAAAATCAGGAACAAATAACGAAAAAGGGAGTGGACTAGGGTTAATTTTATGTAAAGAATTTATTGAAAAACAAGGAGGGAGAATTTGGGTCGAAAGTGTTGCTGGATATGGTAGTGAGTTTAAATTTATTCTTCCTGTATTTAAAAAGGCTTAATTTTTTAATATTAAAACTTTATAAAACAACATTTTTTTTAATATTAAACATTATCTTTAAAAATGGATTTTTTTATTTTAATTATCACTTCTTGTAAATGAAAAGTAAAATTAGAGTTTTTAAATTCGTGCTTATTTTTCTAATAGTTATTATTGGGATTAGCTCATTTTCTCAGAATATATATAAAAACTCAAAATCCCAACTCTATCTTGATTATTTTATTCTTGAAAGTGAATTCTCTGAAGGGAAATTTATTCAGGGAGACTATATTAATCAGGGATTTATTAAATATGATTACAAAGAAATTTCAAATACCAGACCTGCTAATAACAGAATGATAACTATACGTTCTGATGTTATTATTGATAGCTCAACAATTAATAATGATTTATATCTTGTAACATTCCCTATTGATTATCCATGTAATGTTTTTTTAAATGGTAACTTAATATGTATAAGAGGAAATTATAAAGGAGGATATACAAACAGATTGCATTATTCTGAAAGTATTTACTTACCCCGCCATTTAATTCAATTTGACAAAATTAATGAAATAGCTTTTCAGTTATTTCCACAAGAAGGTGAAACCAATCCATTTAGTAAATCATTTATTTCTGATGCAGAGTATGCATCAAAATATGTTTTTATTAGAAATTTTTTAGGAACAAAATTTACATTAGCGTTATCTTTTTGCGGTTTAATTTTTTTCGTTTTTTATTTATTTACTTATTTAAGCCGTGGTGAATATAAAAATAAACAATACCTCTTCTTTTCTTTAATGAATTTGTTCTTCTTTATAAGTATAATGAATAATATTTTTACTTATGATTTTACAAACACTTTTGTTGTTGAAATGATTTCCCGAATTGGTTTTCAATTAGCTATGGTTGTATGTCTATTTTTCCTTTTTGATTATACCGGAATACTTCTTAAATATAATAGATCAATTAAGATAGCTATATTAATTGTATATACACCAGCTATTATTCTAATAAGTTTGCAAGATAATTTATCTGACCTTTTAAGAGTAAATAATGGTTATCCAATATCATTATTGGTAATTGGAGAATTGTTTTTTGTGATTTTGACTACAATTTATTTTTTAAAAGAAAAAAGTATAAAATCAATATTTCTTTTAGGTGCATTTCTATTTAATCTCTATGCAGGAATGCATGATACTTATTATTTCGCAATATTAAAAATAAAACCTTTTGTTTTACTTACTCCTTATTCTGTTTTCTTTATGAATCTGGTAATCTTTTTTGTACTCGCTGTCGATCATACAAAAGCATATCATTTAGCTATAAGTAATTCTAAACAACTTAAGGCTTTAAATGAAAACCTTGAGTTACTTGTTGAAGAAAGAACCAAGAAAATTGTGGATTATACAAATGAACTTGAAACAGCTAATAAAACAAAAGATAAATTTTTCTCAATCATAGCCCATGATTTAAAAAATCCATTTAATATTCTAATTGGTTATTCCGAATTATTAAAAACAGATTTCAAGGAATTAAGTGAACATGATATTCAGGATCAGTTAAATATCATATATACAACATCAAAAAATGGATATATTTTGCTCGACAACTTACTTCAATGGGCTCAAACTCAAACAAATCAGATACGATTTAATCCTGAAAAAATTAACCTAAGAAAACTTACCCAGGGTTGTATAGAAAATATTGAAAATCAAAGCAGATTTAAAGATATTGAGATAATTAATAATGTTCCTGAGGATTTAGTATTTACAGGTGATGAAAATCAAATTAAAACAATTTTGCGAAACCTAATTTGCAATGCTGTTAAGTTTACATCACGAAATGGTTTAATAATAGTTAAATCAGAAGTAAAAGAATCCGACATTCATATTTCTGTTAAAGATACAGGTATTGGTATTTCAGAAGATCTTATAAAAAATTTATTCAGAATTGATAAGTTATTTTCAAAAATTGGAACAAACAACGAAAAAGGAAGCGGTTTAGGTTTAATTTTGTGTAAAGAGTTTGTTGAAAAACATGGTGGAAAAATCTGGGTTGAGAGTATTCCTGAAAAAGGTAGTGAATTTATATTTTCGATTCCAAAAAGTAACTAATTATTATTAATTCATTTCATTTCATATTAATTTATAAACTATTCAATATCAAACTCTCATAATTATTTTTTAACTATTCTTATATTCAATTATACTTTATGTTTCCTCCAAAAAATTTCAAGAAGTCTTTATAATGTCAATAAAATAAAACCAAATCCATGTTAATTTTGATTTTATCTTTCTTATATTGCACCCATGTTATTAAAAACTATAAACTTAATTTATAATTTTTATAGGCTGCAATCAAAAATTTAGTAATTTATTAATACAAACCTATTGGTAAATGTAATTTACCAGAAAATCAAAAAAACATATGCAAAAAATTGTTGAAAAATATTGTGAATTACCACGTGTAGTAAGAAGACCATTATGGCAAATTTGGCATAACTTAATGATCCGTTTTGATAAAGATAAAGCGGCAACTTTTATGAATTATGGTTATGCAGGTTTAAATGGAGACCAAACATTAACTTTACTTGAAAGAGACGAAAACGACAGATTTTGTATTCAATTATATGATCATGTTGTTAATAAAGTTGAATTAAAAGATAAGGATGTTTTAGAAATTGGTTCTGGTCGCGGGGGAGGAGCATCATATATTACACGATATTATAGTCCTGCATCATATGTTGCATTAGATATATCAAGCCATGTTGTTGACTTTTGCAATAAATACCATAATGTTAAAGGTTTATCCTTTATTAAAGGATATGCTGAGAAACCACCTTTTAACGATAATACTTTTGATGCAGTTGTAAATGTTGAATCGGCAAGATGCTACAAAGATCTTGATGTATTTTTTTATGAAGTTAAAAGAGTATTAAAAACCGGAGGACATTTTTTGTTCGCCGATATGATCAGACATAACGAAGTTGAAACAATAAAAGCCCAATTAAGTAAAAGCGGTTTAGAACTTGTTTCTCAGGAAAATATCTCGAAAAATGTTGTTAAAGCATTAGATTACGATCATATTCGAAGAGAAAGCTTAATAAAAGATCAAATTCCCGGATTCTTAAATAAAGCATTTTTACAATTTGCAGGTACACAAGGAACGGAACGATATGAATCATTTGCTAATGGCAAAATGGAATATTGGAGTTTTGTTTTACAAAAAAAAGCGTAATTGTCAATATATAGGTAATCTTGAAATTATTTGATTATAAATCGTTTTTATATTAAAATATAGTTTATTTTTGCACAATCATTTACACTTAAATTTTTTTCTTAGTATGAACATTTTTATTGGAAGTCTTCCATTTAGAGTTAAGGAAGAAGAATTAAAAGGCTTTTTCGAAGAATATGGAGAAGTAGCATCTTGTAGAATTATTACAGATAAATTCTCTGGAAGAAGCAAAGGTTATGGTTTTATTGAAATGCCTGACGATGATCAAGCACTAAAAGCAATTGAAGAACTTAACGGTTCAGAAGTTGATGGACGTACAATCGTTGTTAACAAAGCTGAAGAGCGAAAAGAAGGCGAACGCAGAAGTAGCGGTGGTGGTAACTTCAGAGGTGGAAACAACAACCGTAGTGGCGGTGGTGGTAATAGCCGAGGTGGTTACAACAGAAGCGGCGGCGGTGATCGCAGAAGAGAAGAATAGTACTGCTTATAGTTAGAATTTCTATATATGTTTTTATTAAAGAGTGTAACAAAGTGTTACACTTTTTTTATTTTTGATAATTATTAAATATTTTTTATTATGATTGAAATAGGTAAAATAAATTTACTTAGAGTAGTTAAATTCGTCGATTTTGGTGCTTATTTAGATGGTGCTGAATTTGGAGAGATATTAATTCCAAAACGATATATTCCCGAAAATCTTGCTGTTGATGATATGATATCTGTTTTTATTTATACCGATTCTGAAGATCGAATTATTGCAACTACTGAAATGCCTTTTGCCATGGTTGGCAATTTTGCTTATCTTAAAGTTGTATCGATAAATAAAGTAGGTGCATTTCTTGATTGGGGTTTAACAAAAGATTTGCTTGTTCCCTTTAATGAACAAAAACAAACTCTTGAGCTGGATAAATCATACATAGTTTATGTTTTTCTCGATAAGCTTACAAATAGAGTTGCTGCAACAACAAAAATTGATAAATATTTAGATGTAGAACCAGTCGAATACGAACCTGGAGATATAGTAAATATTCTTATTCACAGCCAAACAGATCTTGGTTATAAAGTAATTGTTGAAAGTAAACATTGGGGTGTAATATATGAAAACGAAGTTTTTCGTTCATTAAAAAGAGGACAACATCTTACTGCATATATTAAAAAAATAAGAGATGATGGGAAAATTGATCTTTCAATAGATAAACCAGGCTTTGAAAAGATTGATGATTTAACCGAAAAAATAATTGAAAAATTGAAAACAAATAAAGGTTTTATAGGTGTTACAGATAAATCATCGCCAGAAACAATATATGGTGTTTTTGGTGCAAGTAAAAAAACATTTAAAAAGGCTATTGGTGCATTATATAAAAAAAGAATTATTAATATCTCAGAAGAAGGAATTCATTTATTGTAAAACTATGTTTAATGATTTTTAGCTCTTAATTCATCAATATGAATTAACAATAAGACTTATTTTATTACTTTAAGAAAGAATATAAGTTTAATTTTTATCAAGTAATTTAATTAACATATAGTTTTATCAATCTTTATATTTTGTGAAATTTTAATCAATTTAAAAATAAATTAGTTGATATTGATTTTTTTTAAATTGAAACTAAATGGCTCGATTCATGTATACATAATCAGCATAAACTAAATATAAAATCTATGAAGAAATTTTATATTCTGCTTTTTATAGTATTACTTACAAACTCATGCAGAAGAGATAAAGACAATATTATTAAAGATTTGTTTCAGGAACCTCCCGTTAGCCCTATTTCTCAAACAATTAAAACTTGTGTTCCCGTTGGATATGCTGCAACATTAATGATGGCTCATTTTAAGGGTTCAAAATTTAAGAATGTAAAAGTTGAAAAAAATAAAAGTGCAACAGTTTTACATATTGATACTTCTATTGATTATCCGTATAAATTTAAAGGTGATTCTTATGGTGAAATGATTGTTGCTGGTGTTCAGTTAACTGAAAATACTGCAATTATGAGTGTATTTTTTACAGAAACAAATATTGAAGTTGGTAGTTTTAGATTGACCGATGTTAAAACTTTTCCTGTTATTTACGATAATGAAAAAATCAAAATAGTTTATGCAGGATATGATATTAATTTTGGTGGCGATATGGATTTAACCATGTCGTTAACTCAAGATGAAATTGATATTGAAATTGAAAAACTTGAAATTGAAATTCCATTAACTCAATATATTGCAATTGATCAGAATGCCTGGATAATTGATGTATACCACAACAATACTTTAGATAATTTTTTGGATGATGAATTTGAGATTAATGGAGGGCAGCAAAGTATTGAAGTGAGCGATTATGATTTAGAATCGTCAGTTTCCGTAATGCAGATTGCCATGCTTGAAACCGAATTTTCTATAGATTGTTTAAAAAACCCAACAAGTGGTTATGCATTTATGCAAGATGTTGAAATTGATTCCAAAAAAGGAGCAAATAGTGTTTTTGGATCTGTTTTTTATACTTTTCATTCAAGTTGCGATGGTGATGTAAAATTAACCGTTGCCACCGGAACATTTATAACTTCGATAGGGAAAGAAATTGATTTAGATTTGATATAAAAAAAGGATACAAGTTATTAATAACTTGCATCCTTTTATGTTTTTATATTTTACAATGAAACTTGTTATTCTACTACAAGTTTAACATCAATTATAAAATCATCGTAAATCATATTATCACCGAGACTATCGAAAAACTTTCCAGAACCATAACGAATATCATATTTTGTTCTATCAATAGATATAGTACTGGAATATACATTACCGTCCTTTATAGCTTTAAAAGTTATTGGTTGAGTTATTCCTTTTATTGTAAGTTTTCCATTTACTGTTGCTTCATTATTAATGAAAACAGTACTTTCTGTTATTACTAAGTTTACTGATGGGTATTTATCAACACTAAAAAAATCATCAGATTTTAAATGGCCAATAAGTTTCTGATTATAAGATTCATCCGTTAAGTCTTTATTAATAAGGCTTGCCATGTCAATTGAAAATTCACCTGAAGTAATCTTGTTGTTTTTTAAAGTTAGTTTCCCATCTTTAAGATTAACATAACCCCAGTGTTCTCCGGTTACTTTTTTACCTGTCCATTTAAGTTCAGATTTTGTTGTACTTGCTTTAAAGTCCTGAGCATTGGTTGATAACCCAATAAGCAAAAATACTGATACTATTAAATACATAAATTTTTTCATAGTCAAATTCTTTTTTTTGGTGAATAAAGTTTTTGTTTAATTATTGTTTGTTTAGTGAAACAAAATAGTAAACAGAATGTTTAATTTAAATTATTTTTTTAGTTAAATAATTTCTGTTTTTATTTAAAAAGGGTAATAAATAATTAACCTTCTATTATTTGTGAATCAAATCAGGATCGGTAAGAATCTGTTTTGATCCCAGATAAAAGAAATAAGCACTAATTGTCATTAAAGTATGACTTATGTCGAAATGGTTGAACCAAATAGAAAATCCCCATTTATTCATAAAGAATAAAGCTCCTAAAGCAGAAAATCCAACAGCAATAAGAAAAAGTTTGCTTCCTTTAGTCTTAGTTTTAAAATAAACTACAAGATTAAAACTTGTAACAACAATTAATAAACCATAAGCAGAGTGAACCTCCACAAAGAAAAAATTAAGTGTTAGAAAAGTTATAGTAACAAAAGTACTTAATTCAACAATATTTACCCATGCAAAAAAGTTCCCAAGTTTTGGTTTTATTAGAGGTCTAGCATATTCAATTGCTGCACGTTCAACCAACATTATAGAAAACATACTGGTAAGCCAACCAGGTAATTTCCATGGATTAGCAATATCTTTTAATAGTTCATCACCAAAAATAAAAGATAAAACCTGAATTAGAGTTTCAGGCGATTTCCATTGGGCATCAAACAAGTACAGAAATCCATGCCCAACTATTCCTCCAATAGTTGTAGCTATACCCATACTTAAAAAATAATACTTTAAATACAGATGTACTTTATTACGAATATCAATTTTATTTAATTTAAAAAAAGCATAAAAACATACTGCCGAAACCATTAAATCTGTAAAAGTGGTTACCGGCTCGTCAATTCTGATTCCTAATAATTCTATCGATGGTTGAATATATTCCATAGTATATGCAAATTATTAAATGTAATTACTTTTGTCAAGTTTGTTGTTTTGATTTTTATCATGGTGTTTGAAATTTTTTAGAATTTTGTGAGTAAAGGAAATTCTCTCTATAAAATTTTTATTGTTATATTTGTCATCCTTTAAATTTATAGCTACAGTTTTGAAAAAGATATTTGCAATTTCAATTTTCGTACTTCTTATTAAGGTGAGTTTATTTGCACAAAGTGTTAGTTTAGAACCTATTGCTTCGTTTGGAACTCGTCAAGGAGTTAATATGTCGTTTGTAGATTTCTCTCCAGCAGTTGGAAATAAACTTCTCTATGGATATAATGGAGGGCTTGTATTTAATTATAAAGGTGAGAAATTTTTTGGAATACAAGTTGAGTTAAATTATTCTCAAAAAGGCTGGTCAGAAGATTTAGATACTATTCAAAATTCGTATTCACGCCAGTTAAATTATATTGAACTCCCATTTTTGACACACATTTATTTTGGAAACAGAGACCTCAATTATTTTGCTAATTTGGGTACATCTGTTGCTTATCTTGTTTCTGAAAAAGAAACTGCAGAAATAAATAATGAATTATACATACATAAATACTATGATAAAAAGATTGATAATAACTTTGATTTTAATATTGTTGGCGAATTGGGCATTTCTTATTTAACAACTATTGGAACGTTTCAGTTTGGAGCAAGATATTATTATTCACTAACCAGTATTTTTGATTATGATTCTAAAACTATTGATTACGATTCTAAAACTATGCCTTATAATGTTTCTCGTAATCAGGTTATAAACATATCTCTTACCTATTTTCTTACATCAAAAAAGTAGTTTAATTGAACATATCAAATATTTATTTGTTTGGAGTAATAGAGTTTTAACTAAACAACTAAAAAAATTAAGATATGAAAAAATTGACATTTTTATTAGCCGCAATTTTAATAACAATTACAACTATGGCACAAACAAAAACATTTTATGATTTTAAGGTAATAGATATTGATGGAACTGATTTTGATTTGGCTACATTTAAAGGTAAAAAAGTACTCGTGGTAAATACTGCTTCTAAATGTGGATTTACACCACAATATACCGATTTGCAAAAGTTATACGAAAAATATGGATCAGATAAATTTGTAATTATTGGATTCCCTGCAAATAATTTCATGAGTCAGGAACCTGGAAGCAATAATGAGATTAAAGAATTTTGTTCTACAAAGTACAATGTTACATTTCCTATGATGGCTAAAATTTCTGTTAAGGGAGACGATATACATCCTTTGTATTCGTGGTTAACCTCTAAAGATGAAAATGGAGTTATGGATTCAAATGTAAAATGGAATTTTCAGAAATACATGATCGATGAAAATGGTAAATTGGTTGATGTAGCATACTCGAAAACAAATCCTCTTGATGAACAAATCGTAAACTGGATTACAGGTAAATAAAAAATTTATACTTCTTTTTTAAATCCACATCCCAAACGATGTGGGTTTTTTTGTAGGGTAAATAGATTTTTGTTAATCTTATAAATTGTAATTTTATTATAAAGAATCTTTTTAAACCCTACGATTATGAGAAACCAAATTTTACGATTATTTATTTTTATTCTGTGTTGTTCAACAACAGAATTATATGCTCAATTTCCTATACTTAAAGGACCATATTTGGGTCAGGCTTTACCCGGTAATACTGCTAAAATTTTTGCTCCTGGAATTATTTCAACCGGATTGTACGAAAGAGATTTTACTGTTTCACCAAAATTTAATGAAATATATTATTCTGTTTTTTTAGGTGACTGGAATACAATTATGGTTACAAAAGAAGAAAATGGTGTATGGACAGAGCCTGTAGTTGCTTTATTTGCAAGAGACACCAATTTCTTTTTTGCAGAACCGGCTTTATCAATTGATGGAAATAAAATCTTTTATTTGTCGACAAAACCGCGAGAAAATGAAGTTGCTAAAGGTGGTTGGCAAAACCAAAATATTTGGTTTGCAGAAAGAAAAGCTGATGGATCATGGAGTGAAAGCATGCCGTTACCTCAAAATATTAATGAATTTGATGAATTTTACCCTTCAATAACTAAGGATGGAACTCTTTATTTTTGCAGAACAGATGCTAAAACTGGTACTTCTCAGATTTTAAGATCAAAACTGGTTAATGGTTTGTATGCTGACCCGGAAATTCTTCCTTCACCAATAAATGATAGAGGAACTCATTTTAATGCATGTATAGCACCTGATGATAGTTATTTAATTGGATGTGTTGCCAGAGATACTCTAAATCCTAATAAAACAACATATATGCTTTTTTTTCATAACGATGATGATACTTGGAGTAAAGGAATTGATATGATAAAGGAATTAAATCTTCCAAGCAAAAATGCAATAAGCATTTCAATATCTCCAGATGGAAAAAACCTATTCTTTGCGTCAACAGTAAAAACTATTCGATTTAAAGATTTGAACCCGGATTGGAGTTTGAGTAGATTAAACGAGAGAAGAAAAATTGAAGGAAATGGAAATTCAGATATTTACTGGATAAATACTTCGTTTATTGAAAAACTAAAAAAGAAAGTCGAATTCTAAATCGATAATGATTAAAAAAAATAAAAGATGCTGTCTTAAAAATTAAAAGGCAGCATTTTTCATTTGTATACTATAGCATAAAAATTAAAATATAAAAATCAATTGAACATTATCAAACTATTAAAGTAAACTACTTTTTTTCAAGTAATAATTGAGCCAAATCGAATCGAATAAAAAATACCTTTAATACCTTGTAAAAATCTGGAAATTAAATATATCATAAAATAATAAAAAGCTTATGTATTGATTTTCAATTTAATTTAGTATAATTTAGATTAAGTTTTTAAAATTTAAAAAAAACGAAAAGGATCAAAATAGTTATTCGTTTAATATAGATGAAAGAAGAATGATTAAAAAGTTTACATAAAAAATGTAAAATGGAGCAACCTCAAAGTGCAGATACAAATAAAATTGTTTTATTCAACCTGGATAAGCCCAAATATGCACTCTACTTATATGCAGTAGAACGAGTTATAAGATCGATTGAAATTACTTCATTACCAAAAGCACCAGAAATTGTTTTAGGTGTAATAAATCTGCAAGGAGAGATTATCCCAGTAATTGATATAAGGAAGCTGTTTAGATTACCAACACATGATATTAATTTAGAAGATCAATTTATTATTGCAAGAACATCAAAAAGGCTCGTTGTGCTTGTGGTTGATTTGGTTGTTGGTGTTTCAGAACTTGCAGATTATCAGGTTATAAATAGTAATGAAGCATTACCATTTGCCGATTACTTATCGGGTGTTACCATATACGAAAACAATATTGTTCTAATAAATGATCTTGAAAAATTTCTTTCACTTGACGAACAACGGCAATTGGATAATGCACTTAATATCGTTATTTAATGAATCATGTTCTTTCAAATAATATCTTGTTACAATTAGAAGGATTTGTTGCTCAAAATCTTGGTTTATCTTTTCCAAAAGATATATGGGCTAGCCTGGAGCGAAATATAATATCTGCGGCAAAGGAGTTTGGATTTGATGATACAGAAAGATTTGTTAAACACATAATTTCTACGCCATTAACCCGTGAGAATTCCGAAATATTAGCATCTTATCTGACAATTAACGAAACTTATTTCTGGCGTGAATCGGAATCTTTTGAAGCATTGGAAAAAAAGATTTTTCCTGAGTTAATAAAAAAACGTAAAAGGGAAGAAAAAAGAATACGAATTTGGAGTGCGGGTTGTTCTACAGGAGAAGAACCATATTCAATAGCTATAGCACTTAGAAGATTGATTCCCGATATAGACCAATGGAATATAACTATATTGGCCAGTGATATAAATCCAAAAATTCTTCAAAAAGCAATTATAGGTGAATATGGCCAGTGGTCATTTCGTAGTGCACCACAATGGTTAAAAGAAAAATACTTTATTCCAAAAGAAAAAGGAAAGTTTGAGATTATTCCTGAAATTAAAAGCATGGTAACATTCGAATACCTGAATTTAGCGGAAGATATTTTTCCATCTTCGCTAAATAATACGAATGCAATGGATATAATATTTTGCCGTAATGTTCTTATGTATTTTACTCAGAATCGTGCAACACAAACTTTGCGTGGTTTATACAATTCATTAATACAAGGTGGTTATCTTGTAGTTTCTGCAAGCGAACTTTCACTTCAGAACTATGCCGAATTTGCTACAGTTAATTTTCCTGGTGTGGTTTTTTATCGAAAGATTTCAAAAAAAATTGAACATCAGCAACAGCAAGAGTTAACAGTTATTGGGGAGGAATATAAACCAATAATATTTGAATTGCCGTTGAAACACTTCGAAATTGAGGAAAAGACAAAACCACAGATCAGTGAAATCGAAAACGAAAATCTTCATAAAACTGAAATCCCAATAAATGTTGATTCTTTATATGAGGAGGCCTTATCCTTATATTCCCAAGGTAGTTATACAGATGTAATTAGTAAACTTCAAAAAAACAATTTAGCTGTTGATGAACAGATACTCTTAATTCGTGCATACGCTAATCAGGGAAAACTTGGAGATGCATTGAAATCGTGTGAAAAGGCAATTGCAAAAAATAAAGTTGACCCAAGGTTACATTACCTGTATGCTACAATACTTCAGGAAAATAGTCAGCTAAATGAGGCCATAGCGGCACTTAAACGAGCAATATTTTTGGATTCAGACTTTGTTCTCTCGTACTTTTCTTTAGGGAATATATATAGGCAACAAGGGAATATGAGGAATACAAAAAAATGTTATGAAAATGTTTTGTCGATAATAAATAAACGTAGCCATGATGATATTTTACTGGAATTTGAAGGGTTAAACATTGGCAGATTAAAGGAAATTATTAATGCATCATTACAAGTTAGTATATAATTATGAAGAAAAATCAAATTGAGGGCAAACAAATCCAAAAACCAAACGCTAATTTAAGTGAAATTAAAGAAGGATTAAATTCTGTACAGGAAGCATTGAATCAGAAAATTATTCGTCCTGTAGAAGAAATGCACAGCATACTAAAAGCAAGAGCCCAAGATTTAGCCGTTAAAAAGAAGGATGAAACTGTACAAAGTAAATTTGTGGAAATTGTTATGTTCAAGTTGGCATCTGAGACTTACGGAATCGAAAACACATTTATTCGTGAGGTTTATCCATTAAAAGATTTTACAATTTTACCAGGTGTTCCATCTTTTGTGTTAGGTATTGTTAACGTACGCGGACAAATTATTTCGGTGATTGACCTGAAAAAATTTTTCAATCTACCGGAAAGAGGTTTAGGAGAACTGAATAAGGTAATCATCATACGTAACAATAAGATGGAATTTGGTATTCTAGCTGATATTATTCACGGCACTCGTTCAATATTACTTGAAGAAATCCAAACGTCACCTATAGAAACAAGTGGAATAGGAGCAGGATATTTAAAGGGAATTACCAACGATCATATTATCATTCTTGATGCAGAAAGGATTTTAGAGGATGAGAGAATTATAGTACATCAACAATCTGAATAAATTAAATTTTAAATAATAACAAAGGAGAAAAAATCATGAAATATTTTACTAACCTTTCTACCCGATCTAAGCTACTTTTTAGTTTTGGCATTATCTGGATTATGTTTTTGGTGGTGATTATTATTGCATACAACGGCTTACGAAATATTACACAATCAGAAAAAAAGTTATCTGAAGTAAATTTTCGAATAGCACTTGAATTGAGAGAACTAAGATCTCATCAGAATTACAATAGAGCCGCTATCTTAGATATGATTCTGACTAAAAATAAGTCGGAACAATTAGCTCTTGAAGGAATTATAAACGAGCGAGGACAAGCAATTAATGTTATAATAGAAAAATTATTTAAACTTGACACAGATCACCAATTCCAAAACAGGTTAAAAGAATTGGAAAATGAAATCGAAACATATCGTTTAGGCAGGGACGAAGAAATTAAACTAATTCAGGAAGGGAAATTGGAAGAGGCCCAAAAACTGGGAACAACACACCTGAAAGATCAATTTGAAAAAATCCGGCTAATTTCAACCGAAATGGGTGATAAGGCAGCAAAGGATTCAGATATTCAACTGGAACTTGATCAGCAACAGGCAAATTCGGCAATAATTTTATTTTTAGTATTTGGGATAGTTGTGCTTTTCTTTAGTATCCTTATGATAATATTGATGAACAGAACAATTGCCCAACCACTGAATGAGATTACAAAAATTGCTGCATCTATAGGTGAGGGTAACTTAAATGTTGAATTGAATGTAATTGAAAGAAAGGATGAAGTAGGAATACTTATGCAAACTTTTAGTAGGATGGTAGATGTACTTAAAGGAATGGCAACTGTTGCTCAGAAAATTGCTTCAGGGGATCTCACTGGGTCTATTGTTCCACAATCAGAGAAAGATATTCTGGGAAATACCTTTTTACAAATGTTAAATAATTTGCGCCGTATAATGAAAGATATCGTTGAAAGTGTTAATCTGCTTGCTTCGTCATCCAGCGAAATATTGATTGCAACTACACAAGTTGCAGCTGGCGCATCAGAAACAGCATCAGCAATTAGTGAAACAACTACAACAGTAGAAGAAGTAAAACAGGCAGCTCAACTATCCAGTCAAAAAGCAAGCCGTGTTTCCGAAAATGCGCAACAAACAGCCCAGGTAACTCAAACCGGACAACAAGCAGTTGACGAGACTATAAAAGGAATGTATCATATTCAGGATCAAATGGAATCTGTTGCAAATACAATTGTACGCTTAAGTGAGCAAAGCCAGCAGATAGGTGGAATAATTGCTTCGGTAAATGATTTAGCCGATCAATCTAATTTGTTAGCAGTAAACGCTGCAATAGAAGCAGCAAAAGCCGGTGAACAAGGGAGAGGATTTACAGTTGTTGCTCAAGAAATAAAAGATCTTGCCCAACAATCAAAACAAGCTACAATACAAGTTCGTAATATTTTAAGCGATATACAAAAGGCCACGAGCGCGGCAGTAATGGCAACCGAACAAACAAGCAAAGCTGTTGAAAATGGAGTTAAGCAATCAACTCAAACTGGAGAATCTATTAAGAAATTAGCAGAAAGTAGCAACAAAGCAGTAGAAGCTGCAACTCAGATTGTAGCTTCAAGCCAGCAACAGGTAGTTGGGATGGATCAAATAGGATTAGCCATGAATAACATCAATCAGGCAGGAACGGAGAATGCGGCCAGTATGGTACAAGCCGAAAAAGCAGCAAAGGACATGAATGAGTTAGGTCAAAAGTTGAAACTTTTAGTTGAACAATATAAAATATAAGGTAGTTACTAAGACGGATACTAAAGACGAAAAATTTTTAAACTGGTATTGACAGCAAATAATTGAAAGGTATTACGAATGAGCATTTTATTATATTGATTCAATATAAATTATGAAAGATGAAAAGATAATTGTAAAGCAAGAAAAACAATGAATTAATAAATATAGGAGACATGAGACATGTTTAAAAATACTAAAATTGGCTTACGATTAGCACTAGGCTTTTCATTAGTAATTGTTTTTATGATGGTATTAATAATCATTTGCATGCGCCAGATGAAGGTTGATCGTGATAATCTTGAGCATATTGTAAAAGAAATTAATGTGCGCGTACGATTAGCCAATAAAATGATTGATAACTCAAGAAATGTAGCGTTATCTGTTAGAGGCCTCTTAATGCTAAAATTCAGCAACCAATCTGCCGAGAGTTTACAAAAGATGAGAGATGAATATACAGATAAATGGAGAATATTCAATCAAGAAATGGCAGAAGTCGAAAAACTAAAAATACAGGAATGTCCAATTTGTTATCAGTTATTTTTAAATATTCAGGCTTCAGGGGATACTGCACGACAGTTGACAACTAAAGCTATTGAAATGGCATTGGAAGGCAATGTTAATGATGCAACAAATTTTGTATTCAGTACAGCATATCCTTCTGTACAACGATGGATTAAAAATAACCAGACCTTTATTCTTCACAGTGAGGAACATACTGAAATTTTTTATACTGAGGCACGAGCAGGACAAGAATGGGCACGTAAAACCATGTACATAATAGGGGTTCTGGCTATAGTACTTTCCATAATGATTGTTATCTTTCTTACCCTGGGAATAACAAAACCGTTAAACCTTAGCGTTTATGTTGCGAATAAGATTGCTTCTGGTGATTTGACTGTAGATACTTCTGTTTTTGAGAAACGAAAAGATGAAGTAGGATTACTTAATCTTGCTTTTTATCAAATGGTTGAAAAACTTCGCGGTTCTATTAAAGATATAATTGAAGGAGTTAACCTGCTTGGTTCATCAGCAAGTGAGATTTTAGCAGCAACTACACAGGTTGCAGCTGGCGCATCAGAAACAGCATCAGCAATTAGTGAAACAAGTGCCACAGTTGAAGAAGTGCGTCAGGCAGCGCAACTTTCCAGTCAGAAGGCAAGCCGTGTTTCCGAAAATGCGCAACAAACAGCCCAGGTAACCCAAACCGGACAACAAGCAGTTGAGGAGACTATAAAAGGAATGTATCATATCCAGGATCAAATGGAATCTGTTGCAAATACCATTGTACGCTTAAGTGAGCAAAGTCAGCAAATAGGCGGAATAATTGCCTCGGTAAATGATTTAGCCGATCAATCTAATTTATTGGCTGTAAACGCGGCTATTGAAGCAGCAAAAGCGGGTGAA
>MENE01000089.1:0-2883 GCA_001769005.1 Bacteroidetes bacterium GWA2_31_9b
AACCCACGAAGTATGCTGTAAAAAATGCAAACTGAACCATCATTGACTGAAAGCGATCGAGTTCGAACATTTTTTTAAAAAATGGAATTAAAATATCGTTCATGCATGTAATAAATCCCCACATGAAAAATAAGCTGGTAAGCACAATGAGTGCACTAGTATAGTTTTTTTTCTGATCAGTCATTTTAAGATTATTTAATGGTTATTTCATCAGTAAATATAAACAATTCGTTGCCACGTCCTTTATGCCATTCGGGACACATGATATTACTTTTTCCAATTACCTTGATATATCTGGTTCTAATAGGATAAATTCTTAATGTAAAATCTTTAATAACTGCATCCCAATTATTTTCATCAACCGTATTTTCAACCTTCCCCAATAAATTAAAATTCTCACCGTCATTTGATGAATAAAACTCAACATATGCTGGCATAAATATCCAGGAGTTTACATCTTGCAAGAAATTTACAGATAAATAGGAAACCTGACTTTCCTTGCCTAAATCAACAACTGCATCTAAATCAACACCATTGTATCCATGCCATGATCCTAAACGGAAATCAATGTCGCCATATATTCCATCAATTAAAGCAGAATCGGAACTGCCGGTATATTGACGATGAGGTTTGTTTTTTATTGTAATGCTTCTGCCTTCGGGGAATTTTACTAAATTGAGTTCTACAACCTTACTAGCTTGACGGCTATTTGTAAATGCAAAGTAGTTAATCGAAGTTGTTTTGTCAATAATAATAGGAGCCGAATATAATGTTGATTGTGTTGTTGGAGTTTCTCCATTTAACGTATAAAATATTTTTGCTTTAGGAATATTCGAGTAAAGTTCAATACTGGTAGTATTGTTGAAGCTTCTCGATTTTGCATTAGTGAACGGAACTGGCATTATCAGATGCTCTGTTATTGATGAAACTGGAATATCATCATTGCCCGAACCCCAAATATTAGGTTTATTGCCCATAACAAAAACCAACTCACCACCATTCATAATGGTTTCGTGTTTCAGATATGATTTTATATAAGCTTCTCCATTCAATGTTGCAGACTGAATGTAAATATTTTTATCAGAAATATTTTTAGCTTTTATAACAAATGATTTTCCATTTTCAAGATTTATTTTAGCTTCTTCTAAAATTGGGCTTCCAATAATATAAATTCCAGATGCAGGAGTAACAGGATAAAATCCCATTGAGCTCAATACATACCAAGCCGACATTTGTCCGCAATCTTCGTTTCCAATTAGTCCATCGGGATTAATTGAATACATTTCGTTCATTATCTTATGAATTTTTTCCTGTGTTTTCCATGGTTGATTCACATAGTTGTATAAGTAAGCCATGTGATGACTTGGTTCGTTTCCATGTGCATACTGTCCAATTAATCCGGTTATATCAACCTGCTCGCGACCTGTAGTTTGATTGCTTGTAGAAAATAATTCGTCGAGTTTAGTTACGAAATTGTCTTTACCACCCATTAATTCAATTAAACCTGTTACATCTTGTGGAACATAAAATGAATATTGCCACGAGTTTGCTTCTGTATAATTAAAATCAACTTCCATTGGATCAAATGGGTATTTCCATGCTCCAAACATCTTTGCACGCATAAATCCGGTTGATGGATCATACAAGTTTTTAAATGATTGTGCACGTTTTAAGAAATTTGAATAATCGGCATTTTTGCCAAAGTCTTTTGCCATTTGAGCTATACACCAGTCGTCGTAAGCATACTCTAACGTTTTTGAAACCGATTCAGATTCTTTATCAGCAGGTATAAATCCATATTTTTTATAGCTCTCCAATCCTAACCAATCGAGCATAGCGCTACGTTTCATTGCTTCAAATGCTAGCTCGGTGTCGTAATTTCTTATATCTTTTAAATAAGCATCAGCTATAACAGGAATAGAATGGTATCCGATCATACAATTGGTTTCATTTCCTGCCAGTTCCCACACGGGTAAACGTCCACCATTTTTGTACTGATTTAAAAAGGTTTTAATAAAATCATTTGTCCTTGCCCGGTCAATTATAGTGTATAGCGGATGTGTTGCTCTATAAGTATCCCACAATGAGAAAATGGTATAGTTGGTAAAATCTTTTGCCTGATGTATTTTTAAATCCATACCCCTGTAATTGCTATCTACATCCATAAACAGATTAGGCACAACCATAGTGTGATAAAGTGCAGTATAAAATATTGTTTTATTTTCTTTATCCGATTTTATATTGATTTTACTTAACTCCTTATTCCATGCATCAAAAGCTGTATTTTTAACTGTTTCAAAATCCCAATCGGGAATTTCTGACTCGAGATTTTTTCTTGCTCCTTCGCAACTTACAGCCGAAATAGCTACTTTAATTAAAAGTTCTTTTTTTCTGATTTTCCCAAAATCAATACCTGCTTTAATGTTTTTACCTGTAGCTTCAGTTAATTCATTATTCACAATTTCATTAATAGCAAGATTCAGGTTTTTTATGGGTTGATTAAATTGTGCAACGAAATAAACATATTGGTCTTTTGCCCAAGCTCGCGAACGGCGCATCCCTTCAATTTCATATTCATTAATTTGTTTTGTTGATGATTCCAAAACTTCATCTCTGTGAGTAAGATCAATAGTTACAAATGCATTTTTATTTCTCGGGAAAGTATATTTGTGAAATCCAACACGATTGCTTGCAGTAAGTTCAACAAAAATGCCATAATCATCAAGTTCTACTTCATAATAACCGGGTTTTGCTTTTTCGGTATTCTTGCTGAATCGCGAACCATAACCTTTTTCAATAGTATCGTTGTACCCATTTTTCAGATAAAACTTTTCTGAAGTCGGCATGAACAAAATATCACAATAATCAGGAACTCCAGTACCG
>MENE01000089.1:2902-21188 GCA_001769005.1 Bacteroidetes bacterium GWA2_31_9b
ATCCATAAATAATTGAATCGCTGTAATGATATCCCGAACAACCATCCCAGCCTTCGAGTCGTGTATCAGGACTCAGCTGAACCATTCCAAAAGGCATTGTTGCACCCGGATAAGTATGGCCATGACCACCTGTGCCAATGAATGGATCTACGTAATCTGCCGGATTGTTGTTTTGACACGAATAGCATAATGCTGCGATTAAACTAATTAAGACAATTCGGTTTTTCATATATTAATTGTATTTTTTATTTAGAGCTTAGTGTAACTTAGTGTTTTTAGTGCCTTAGTGGTAAATAGTTTGTAAAGTTTCTAATAATTTTAATCAAATTTTATAATATTATTCAAACACTTATATTTTAACTCTCTACCGATATCTATTTCTTTTTGTTTGGTTATAAATTTAATTTTTTTCTCAATACCCGGAACAATATCAAAATAATTATCACTAAAAATCCCATCGTAAGGCATCTCTAGGAAAATATTTTTTATCAGTGTTTGTGATGTTAAACTAATTTCATAGCCATCAGGAATTTCAGAAAAGTTAAAATGAATATCTTCTTTTTCAAGATTTAAGTCTTTTGGTTTTTCAAAATACACTTTTCTTGATACAAGAATCTTATTATTGTTAATCAATTCGATATAAAGAAGGTTGTTGTCTTTTAATTTGCCTTTTAAAAGTTCAGGTACTGAGGTTTTAAAAACTCTTTGAGATTGATTTTTTTCAATATTTAAATTGAGTTTCCATTCATCAACAACATTCCCTTTAAAATTCATTAATTTCAGATTAAGTTCTGCAGAGAAGTTGTATAAACTGTCAGAAACAACGAAAATCTCAAGAGAATCATTAAAAAGGAGAGGGGAAATAAAAATATTTTTAAAATCCTCACTAGCAAAATAATGTAAAGCTTTCCAGTTGCCGGAATAATCGATACTCGACCACGAAATTGCCGGCCAGCAATCGTTTAGCTGCCAGTATAAACTACCCATGCAAAAAGGTTTTGCCCTGCGCTGTGCAAGAATTCCTGTTCGTATTCCTTCTGCTTGCAACAATTGACTTATATATACAAAATCTGTAAAATTATCAGGTATTGGGTAATAATCCTGCATATATTTTTTTATAAGCTCATTTCCTTTTGGATGTTTCTGATGAGCAAGCATTATTCCTGAATCAATAGTCTTAAACTCAGATGTGTCGAACATTTCAATAGTTTTCATTGATGGGAACGACTGAAAACCAAACTCGCTCATAAAACGACCGGTAACTTTGTTGTACCAATCGAAATCATAGCCATCGTGCCAAACATACCAATAATGATTATCGCCTTCGAAACTGCTGCGTGGATTGCCTCTTCCAAACAGTGGTGATGATGAAGTATATGGAGTTTTCGGACTTATTTTCTTTACTGTTTCTGGTAAAATTGAATTAAATATATTTTGGTAGGTACTCCATATCTCTGTAGAATCCGATTTAGAAAAATTACCTGACCAGCCCCAGTTGTGCCAGGCTTCATCAATTTCATTATTGCCACACCAAACAGCTAATGATGGATGATTGTTTAATCTCTTTAACTGATATTCAGCTTCTTTCTTTACAATTTCAATAAAAGCACTATCGCCAGGATACATGGCATTTGCAAACATAAAATCCTGCCATACCATAATTCCTAAACTATCGCATAAATCGTAAAAAATATCTTTTTCATAAATGCCCCCACCCCAAACACGAAGCATATTCATGTTGGCTTTAGCAACATCTGAAATTATTTTTCTGTAAGCAGAATCTTTCACTGAACCCGGAAATGAACTTTGAGGAACATAGTTAGCACCCTTCATAAAAACAGGTATTTCATTTAACTTAAAATAAAATGATTCTCCAAAATTGTCTTTTTCTCTTACCAGTTCTATTGTTCGTAAACCTAAAGAAATACTTTCTGAATCAATTAATTTGTTGTTTTTCGAAAGCTGAATATCGAATATGTATACAAAAGATTTTCCCAAATTATGTGTCCACCAAAGCTTGGGTTCTTTAATTTCAACCTGGAACGAATAGTTTTGTTTCCCTGCTTTTATTTCAATATCCTTAAATGTTTGTTTTAATGATTGATTTTGTCCTGAAATTTTTATTTCCGATTTAAATTCAATATCCGATTGAATTTCTAGTTCTAATGTAATTCTTGCTATTTCAGAAGTTAATGTGTCAATATTTGTTTGAATATTACGAATTATGGCTGTATTCCATTGCTGTAATTTTACGTATTGCCAGATTCCAGCAGAAATGTAGGCTGGTGCCCAATCCCATCCATATTGATATGCTGCTTTTCTTGTAAATACTCTTGTTCCTCCGGGTAGTTCATATGTTAATGCTGAGGATTTCTTGTGTGCTTCTTTTATTGCCGATTTAAATAGAACAATCAATGAGTTTGAATCTTTAATATTGATTTCTTTTCGATAAGAAGTAAACATATTGTTAGCCGAAAAAAGAATAGAATCATTTAAATATACATCTGCATAAGTATCTAATCCATCAAAAATGAGTTCAAAATGATCGTTTTGCTTCGTATGTCTTGGTTTTTCGAAATGAGTTCTGTAAATCCAACTGCAGGTATCTATCCATTGTAGTGTTTGTTCGTTTTTTCCTTTAATTGGATATGGAATTAAGTTGTTTTTATATAGATCGGCATGGATGCTCCCCGGAATAATTGCCGGATACCATTGATTAGAAACACTATTTTTAAATTCCCAGTTTTCAGTTAAAACAACTGTAGTATCTTGATAACTGTTATTGCAGGAGAATAAAATTGCACAAGCTACAATTGACAATAACTTTAGAAGATATATAATTCGGTTCATCCTGTTATAAAAAAAGTATGCTAAATATAAATAATTCCGAACTCTAAATACCATTATAATTTGAACATTTTATTTTGGCAAAGTATTTGACTGAACTTTTTTAATTAATAATCATCAATATTGGCGATGATTTATTATTTTTATTCAGAATTTAAAATTGCTTGTTATGAAACAGAAAAGTATTATTATTTTAATTGTGGTTTTCCAAATACTGTTTACTATTCATCAGGTTTTTGCTGATGGAGATGTGAAAGAAATTAAAATGACTAATATAAAAGGTTTGGCTATTGGAAGCGATAACGAAACTATTGATCAAGTTACTCAACGTTCAATAAACGAAGCAAAAACAGCAGCATTACAATTAGCTGGTATTGAAGAAAATATTGCTTCATATACCGATTATTTTCAGAAAGAAGATAAAGGCTCTTATGAGGATGTGTTCACTTCTGATTTTTTATCTGATATTCGAGGTGCTGTTAAAGATATTGTTATTATTGATACTAAAAAATCTTTCGATGAAGTTGGACATTTGAAGGTTGAAGTATTAATTAATTGTACTGTTGTAAAATATTTAACCGAAAAGGATATTTCTTTCGATGCATGGGTCGATGGTGTAGGCATGTTCTATCAAAGTGAAACAAATCTGATGTTTAAAGTTAAACCTTCCAAAGATTCTTATGTTAAGATTTTTATCCTGAGTGAAACTGAAGCTTTTCAGCTTTTCCCAAGTGAATACGAAGCTTCTCATCTTCTTAAAGCAAATATACAGTATAATTTCCCATCGGAGGTTATGGATTATACTCTTTATACCGATAAAAGAACAGAAACTCATCGTATGATTATGGTGTTTATGAAAGAAGATATTCCATATACAAAAGATGTTGAGTACAAGCAAATTATCGATTGGATTTTTTCAATACCACCCCACATGCGGGTTATTAAAACTTTTGGATTTAGCGTTGTGAACGAAAAAAAAATGAAAGAAGAATAGGGTTATAATTTTCTGATTAATGTTAATCCATCACGTAAAGGAAGGATTACCTTTTCTACACGGGTATCATTTTTAAGAAAATAGTTAAAATCGAAAATACCTTTGGTATATTCATCGTCGGGTGTTTCCATTTCAATTACTTTACCACTCCAAAGTACATTGTCGGCCAAAATAAAACCTCCGGGATTAACGAAATTCAAAACCAGATTGTAATATTCGAGATATTCGCGCTTATCGCCATCAATAAATACCATATCGAAAGTCTCATTCAGTAAAGGAATAATTTCTAGAGCATTGCCAAAGTGCGTTTTTATTTTATTCTGCAAACCTGATTTTTGAATGTATTTTGTGATAATTTCTTCCAGTTCGTCGTTAATCTCTATAGAATGTAAAATTCCATTTTCTGCAAGTCCCTTGGCCATACAAATTGCCGAATATCCGGTATACGTTCCAATCTCTAAAATGCGTTTTGGATGAATCATTTTACTTATCATCTCAAGGATTTTTCCTTGTAAATGACCCGAAAGCATTCGAGGTCGAAGAATTTTTAAATTGGTTTCGCGGTTTAGCTCAGCCAAAATAGGATCTTCTGCATCAGAATGATTTAAAATATACTCTTCGATATGGAAATAAAAATCTGACATTATTTAAAAATTTAAAATTAAAAATGACTAAAATGAGCTAAAGTTTATAGTAAAATAATAATTTTAATTTTTAGGCATTTTAGGCACTTCAAACTTTAGGCACTTTTTATTTATATATTAGCATCGACATCTTATCAATATCCAAAATTTCGTTTGCAATTTCCTGAATATTATCCACAGTTATTGATTCAATTTTTAAACGTATTTCTTCCAGACTATCAACTTTATTATAGAGTAAAAAGCTTTTTCCCATTGCAAGCATTAGGTTTGCACTGTTTTCGGAGTTTATTGCAATCTGACCAAAGATTTGTTTTTTTGCTTTTTTAAGTTGTACAATTCCAAGTTTTTTGTTTCGAAGTAAATCAAACTCTTTCTTAATAAGCGATAAGCTTTTATCCACTTTGTTTTTATCTGTACCAAAATAAATCGAAAAAATACCGGTATCACTATAAGGAGTGAAGTTCGATTCAATATAATAAACATAACCATATTTCTCACGCAGAATAAGGCTCAATCTTGAATTTAATCCAGGGCCTCCAAGCATATTGTCGAGCAGAGTAAGTCCAGTCTTTTTTGGATTATGTACATCGTATGCTAAGTTGCCAATAATATAATGCGTTTGATGTGTTTTTTTATGCTGAGTTATAATCTCAGGCACATAATTATTGATTAATTTACGCTCTTTGGTTCGAAGATTTGATGGTATCTGTCCAAAATATTTTTCTGCAAGCTTCTTGAATTTTTCGAATGATATATCTCCAATCGTACAAAGTACCATTTCGTTTGTATGGTAGTTGTTTTTTATGAACGATTCGATATCTTTTTTTGTAAATCTTCTTAAATCTTTAGGGTTACCTAAAATGTTTTTACCTAACGACTGATTTCTATATACCAGTTCTTCGAATTCATCAAAAATTAATTCGGCAGGATCATCCTTGTAAGATTTTATTTCTTCAATAATTACTTCTTTTTCGCGATCGATTTCTTTTTGTGGAAAAACGGAATTAAAAGTAATATCCCAAATAAGTTCAACAGCACGTTCGTAATCGTTTTTTAAGAATGAAGTATGTATCGCCGTTTCTTCTTTAGAGGTGTAGGCATTTATTTCCCCGCCAACATCTTCCATACGGCTAAGGATATGGTATGCTTTACGCTTTTTTGTCCCTTTAAATATGGCATGCTCAATAAAGTGAGCCATTCCGTGCTCGTGTTCCTGCTCATCGCGCGAACCTGCATTAATAAGTAATCCGCAGTGTGCAACGTGCGATGATGAATGAAGATGTATTATACGAATTCCGTTATTGAGAGTGAAACTTTGATAATTCATTGTAAATTAAATATGAATTGCAAAAATATAAAATTCTATACATCAAACGAATAAATAAATCGTTTATATGAGTTTTAGAGATTTTTTAAAAATTGAGTGAAAATATTTTGTAAACGATTTTTTTCATTTATATTTGCAACCGCAATTGAGTATTTGGTACCATAGCTCAGTTGGTAGAGCAACGGACTGAAAATCCGTGTGTCCCTGGTTCAAATCCAGGTGGTACCACCAGAGAGTTTCGAGAAATTGGAGCTCTTTTTTTATTGTTGATAGTCGAATTCTAACAGAAAAGATTGGGATCACTTTATTTGGATCACTTTATATTTCTGTGGGATTAAAAAATTAAGCATAAATTTTAGCAACTTTGTTTAGAAAAAAATCCCGCTTTTTTAGCGGGATTTAATCTATTTATTTATCTGAATTACCTCTTCAAGAAATCATCATAACTTTTTATAACAATTGATTGTAATGCATTTTGTTTTGCAAATTTTTCAATTTTTATAAAATCTTTACTCTTTATTGAATTAAGCTTTGTTTTAGCTAAATCAAAACTTGTACGAAGTATTTGATAATTTTCATAATGGGTGTTAGAAGGTTTATCAATATTGCTAACAACAACACTATATAAATTGCTAATTTTTTCACGAAGCTGATCTTCTGCTGTTTGAACGTAATTGTCGCCGGTTGTAATTACTAATGTGTTTTTTAAATCAGTTAAATCTTGTTTTAACAATTTAGCAACTTTAGCAACTTTCGAGTTTTTAAAATCAATACTATCGATATATGATGTTGTTAAATCAATTTCATATACTAAATATGCCAATTCCTGAGTAAAATCATAAAGTTTTTTACTTAAATCATATTTTAGTTTACGATCGTCATTAGAAACGCTCGAATTTGGATCGTAAATCAATTCAATATTTGATTCATAAGTTTCTTTGCCTTTTGTCATAACTATTTTATAATTATCAGCCGGCAATTTAAAACTTGAGAATGCTCCTGCACTATATGATTTTCCAATTGCTACTATAGGTGCTTTTAAGGTATATTCCCAATTAACAATATTTATTCCTTTCTTTTTTCCAGCATCAACATTTCCAACAAGTTCACCTTTGCTATTAAAGATTTCAATAGTCATTTTACCAAAAGTGTGACGCTTTTTTAAGTAATAAATTATTTTAGCATCCCTATTTGGATTTTTTCCAACAAATTGGGTAAATGTACTATTACCACCAAAAGAACTTTCTTCCCATATAACTGTTGGTTTAGAATCAAAGAAATGAACTTCTTTTTGAAGAATCTCCTGACTAATTTGTCGTAATGGACTAATATCATCAATTATAATAATACCTCTTCCATGAGTTGCTAAAACCAAGTCGTGTTTTTTGGGATGCAATGCTATATAATGAACAGGTGCAGAAGGCATGTTGTTAGTAAATTTTACCCAATTCTTTCCCCCGTCAATAGTTATATACAAACCAGTTTCTGTTCCCAAATATAAAAGATTTTCATTTATATAATCTTCTTTTATATGTCTGGCGAAATTGGTAATGTCACTGGTAGCTATTGATTTCCATGTTTTCCCGAAGTCTGTGGTTTTGTAAACATAAGCTTTATCATCGTTCGCAAAATGTCCATCAAAAACTGCATATGCTGTTCCTTTGTTAAAATTACTTGCTTCGATATGATAACACCATGTATTTGCAGGTAATTCGGGTATGTTTAAAACAACATTAGTCCAATTTTTACCACCATTCTGAGTAATTTGTACATTTCCATCATCAGTACCAACCCAAATTAAATTTTCGTCAAGAGGAGATTCTGCAACACTAAAAATAGTATTGTTATTTTCAGCACCAGAGTTATCAATTGATAATCCTCCTGAATTAGCCTGGTTTTGCTTTGCTGGATTATTTGTAGTTAAGTCAGGTGAAATTCTTTCCCAATTATCACCCATATCATCAGATCGATATAAAAACTGATTTCCAACATATATCCTGTCAGGTTTATTTGGGCTAAGCTGAATTGCAGCGTTCCAATTGTATCTGAATTTAATGTTTTGATCAGGAAAAGGTTGAATAGTTTTTAGAATATTTTTTTCAATATCAAATCGCCAGATTGAACCTGCTGTTTGGAACGTTGAATAAACAATTTTTTTGGTTGTATGTCGAAATACTCTGAATCCATCACCTCCACCAACAGGTTCCCAATCTCCTGCTTCTATTCCGCCGGGACTTTCAGATGGTCCGTACCATGAACCATTATCTTGTAATCCACCATAAACATTATAGGGTTCTTCATTATCAAGGCTAACATGATAAAACTGTGAAACAGGAATGTTATCAACCATATCAAAAATGGAACCTCCATCAAATGATCGATACACTCCACCGTCAGTTCCAGAGTATATAATATCAGAATTATTAATGTCGAACCAGATATCGTGAATATCGGCATGTTGTGGTCCTAAACTTTTAAACGTATTACCGCCATCTCTGCTAATTGAACCAAATAAACCACATTTTACAATTACGTTTTCGTTGCGAGGATCAATTGCTATTCTTGAAAAATAAAAAGGACGTACTGCGAGCTCAAAATCCTTATTGAGATGTATCCATGTTTCGCCTGCATTTTCAGAACGATATAATCCGCATTTGCTTCTATCCATTGACTCTACTACTGCAAAAACGATATTTGAATTTGTTGGAGCAATTGCAACAGCAAATCGGCCTAGTATTCCTTCTGGAAATCCATTGTGAATTTTATTCCAGTTTTTCCCTCCATCAATTGATTTATATAATGCACTATTTGTACCGCCTGAACTAAATGACCATGCTGTTCTTCTGAATTCCCAAAAAGCAGCATAAAGTATATCCGGATTGTTTTGATCCATAATTAATTCAGAACATCCTGTTGATAGATTTCCTGCAAGTAATTTCACCCACGTTTTACCACCATCGGAAGTTTTATAAACTCCACGTTCTTCGCTATCGCCCCAAAGTGAGCCAAGAATACCAACAAAAACTTCATTGGAATTTTTTGGATTTATTTGAATACTGCTGATGTGGTCTGATTTCTCAAATCCCATTTTTTGCCAGTTTGTTCCTCCATCAATTGATTTGTAAAGTCCATCACCAGGAGAGATGCTGTTTCTAGTCCATGTTTCACCTGTTCCTACCCAAATTATATGATCGGGATCTGATGGGTCGATGGCAATTGTACCAATAGATTGATTGTAATTATCGAAAATTGAATTGAACATGACACCTCCGTCAACAGATTTCCATACTCCACCACCGGCTGTTCCTGCATAAATTATTTTTGAATTTGTTGGATGACCTGCTATATCAGTTATTCTTCCACTCATTACCGCCGGACCAATATGTCTGGCTCGCATTGTTCCAAATAGCTCTTCGCCTGTTAATTTGATTGGTTCTTGAGAATTTGCCAATAAGTTAACAGATATCAGAAGAGTTAAAAAAAATAATTTTTTAAATCTCATATTTTTAATTATTTAATTTTGCAATTAACTTTCTGGAAAAGCTAATGTCGATTTATCAATCTCTGGATTAATTTCAATAGTTTTTATTGTAATAGTTTGACCTTGTTGGCCTTTTAATCCTTGAGTGAAAGAGAAAGAAAAATATATTCCATTTACTTCCTGATAATTACTGAAAAATGTTTGTGAAATATTTCCTTTTGCTGGTCCGCTTTTTATTTCAGCCTCTACAAGAATTGGAACTACGTTTTCCTTGTCAAAATAATAATATAATATATTTTCTGTTTCTACTCCATCAACTAAATTAGGTGTTTTGGTAAGTTTAATTTTAAAACATTCTGTTCCTTCAATAATTTCGTTACCTAAAAGTTCAATTGCAAACCCTTTTTCTTTGTAGTTTAAGAATGGATCCGGAAATTCTTTGGATGCACGTTTTAAATTTTCTGTATTTTCGCTATTTTGCTTTTCAGCTTGCATCGACATCATATTCATTCCCCATGCTGTTTCTCCATCAAAAGCAATTTGTGTAATATCATTTCCCTGAAGAGTGATTTTTACATAGGTTGAACCATTTTTAGCATTATAAATAACTAAAGGTATTTCGCCTACAGGAGTATTTACACTTGCATTTAGTCGTAAACTTGTAATGCTATTCCAGGCATCTTTTCCTCCAGTATTTTCAAAATATTTTTCAATAATTTCGTCTGCATTTTGTGCACTAACAAAAAGGCATATTAATGAAAAAGCCAGAAATAAAGTAATTCGTCTCATTTTTTAATTGTTTTAAGTTTAATTTACTAGGTTAGTTTATAATATATTATACAAGGTATAAAAGTTTAATAAATTGTTTAAATAACTGTGTTTAATATTTTTTATTTTGATCGAAGAATTTATAATTGGTTTAATGCTTGAAAAACTATTTTTATCGATTATCAATACTTGTAGTTTTCATATACATATTAAAACTTTTTTTAAATAAAAAAAATCCGAATTATCGAAATTTTTTTTATTTTTTTATTTTAATCTTCGTATTAAAAACCTATCATACAAAAATAATAGAAATGCTGCTCCGCCACCTATAGCTAACAATACATACCAAATTCGGTTTGGATGATAAGTAACCCATAAATAATTGGTCATTTCGGCTTGTGTCATATTTAATAATTCGCCTGCCTTATTATAAAAATCAGTTTGTGTAAAACTATCAGAGATTTCCGGTACTGATATTCCTTTTAATGATAAATCGGATTTAAGTAAAGTGAGTTTGTCGGCCATCTTACCATAAACACTACCCGAAATAAACCCTGCCATTAGGTTTCCGAATGTAACTGGCAAATAGGCACAACCCATATACAAAGCTATTTTATCTTTTGGAGCTATACGGCCAATGTATTCAGTTACTTTTGGAGAACCAGTCATTTCGCCTATCCCAAAAATAAAGATCGATGCAATAATAAAGAATGGATTATTTGTAAATACAGTTAATGCCATTCCTATAGCACAAACTAAAAATCCGGTCATCATTGATGTTAATGGTCGCCATTTCATTATTAGTGTTGAAACTACTATCTGAAACATGATAATGTACATAGCATCAATATTAGTAATATATTCAGCTTTTATTGTTCCATCAGGCGAACCAATCTTGCTTGTTAACCAAGGCCAAATATCGTTTATGAAATTATATAAAGTATGTGTATCAACCCACTGATCAATAAATACAGGGAGAGTATAAAACAGTTGGTAGTACATCGACCAGAATCCTGCAACAATTACAAGGAAAATAATGAATTTATAATCGCTTAATGCAACACCAATATTTCTGAAAATATTTTTTAACGATTGAATGAATGGTAAATCTGATTTTATTCTTCCGGGCTCTTTATAAAAGTATAATATTGGAAAGTTAACTGCAATAAAAATGGCACTCAGATAAAAAACTGCTTCGTAAGAAATTTTAGTAAACTGAAGTGCAACAAGTGGTCCAACAAATGCTCCAATATTTACGATCATATAAAATAATCCAAAACCAATTGATGATGTTTCTTCGTCGGTAGTTTTCGATACTGTTGCAGTAATAATAGGCTTAAATAATGCTCCTCCAATAGCAACATAAAGAAAAATGGCAAAAAACGATACAAACGATTTGCAATAAGGCATTGCCAGATATCCTGTAAAATAGATCAAAAAGGCAATAAATAGTACTTTTTTATATCCATATCGGTCGGCTATTGCTCCTGTAATAATAGGTAAGAAATACAATATGGCTGTACCAATTCCCATAATCATTCCTTTTTCTTCCTGACTTAATCCCAATGCACCAATATCGGTCGATTTGGTTAAATAGTTTGCCAGAAGCATATAAAATCCATACCAGGCCCAGCGTTCGAAAAGCTCCATCGTATTGGCTATCCAAAAGGTTTTTGGAAATTTGCGGAATATTTTTGTAATTGTTGCCATCAGTTTAATTGTTAAATTTCGCTCTTACAAAGATGATTTTTTAATCTAAATAAAAAAATTGGATATCAAATATGATCAAATAAGACATAAAAAGTTTAGAATAAAAAACATCTAACAACATAAGCATCTAAAATACAGGCTATTGAAAAACATGTTTTATATCATATAAAATTTATTGTGAAATATAGTTGTAATATAAAATGTTTATCTACTTTTGCAGCCTGAAAAAAGGGTAAATATTTTTTTAGGGTAAAATTTTTAGGGTTAGGAAAAAAGAGAACGGTTCATTGAGCTGTTCTCTTTTTTTATTCAGTAACTTTAAGAATTTTTTTATAGAATTCGTAATGCCGAAGTGTTTTTATTTAAATAATTTTGTGCAAACAATTTTAATTCTGACTTGTTAGTACTTTAAAATTCATTTATTCAAATAATATCATGACAAAAACAAGAAAAGTGATTTTGCTGATTCTCGATGGATGGGGAATAGGAAATAAATCAAAATCGGATGTTATTTTCAATGCAAATACTCCTTATATCGATAGCCTATATAAAAAATACCCGCACTCTCAACTTTTAACCTGTGGTGAAAATGTTGGTTTGCCTGATGGACAAATGGGAAACTCTGAAGTTGGTCATTTGAATATTGGTGCCGGACGTGTTGTTTATCAGGATTTGGTTCGTATTAATAAAGCTATTGAGGATAATAGCATTTCTCAAAACGAAACATTGGTAAATGCTTTTAAATATGCAAAAGATAAAAATGTAGCAGTTCATTTTATCGGACTTGTTTCTGATGGTGGCGTGCATTCTCAGGATAAACATCTTTATAAATTATGTGATATTACAAAAGATTATGGTTTAAATAAGGTTTTTATTCATGCTTTAACCGATGGCCGCGATGTAGATCCTCGATCTGGCTTGGGTTTTGTAAAACAGTTGCAAAATCATTTAAATAAATCAAATGGTGTTATTGCTTCTCTCGTAGGTCGTTATTATGGAATGGACCGCGATAAGCGATGGGAGCGTGTTAAAGAATCGTACGATTTAATGGTTCATGGTAAAGGAACGCAAACCAACGATATATTTAAATCGATCCAGGAATCGTATGATGCCGGTGTAACCGATGAATTTATTAAACCAATTGTTAAGGTTAATGATAAAGGTGAACCCGTTGGAAAAATTCAACCCAACGATGTAGTTATTTGCTTTAATTTTCGTACCGACCGTTTGCGCGAAACAACAATTGTGCTTACTCAAAAAGATATGCCTGAGTTTGGAATGCAAACCATGCCATTGTATTATGTAACAATGACACGTTACGATGAAACTTTTAAAAATGTTAAAATTGTTTACGAAAAAGATAATCTCGAAAATACTATTGGAGAGATAATATCACGTTATGGTAAAAAGCAGATTCGTATTGCTGAAACAGAAAAATATGCTCATGTTACATTCTTTTTCTCTGGAGGTCGCGAAGAGGTTTTTAAAAACGAAAGCAGAATAATGATTCCTTCGCCCAAAGTAGCCACATATGATTTGCAGCCTGAAATGAGTGCTCCTTTGGTTAAAGATGCTATTGTTGCTGAACTTAAAAAAAAGGAAGTCGATTTTGTGTGTTTGAACTTTGCAAATGGCGATATGGTAGGACATACTGGTGTTTATACTGCAATTACAAAAGCTGTAGAAACAGTTGATCAATGTTTGAGCGAAGTTGTAGAAACAGCTATTGCAAATGGATATGAGGCAATAATTATTGCCGACCATGGAAATGCAGATTATGCCATTAATGATGATGGATCTGAAAATACTGCTCA
This sequence comes from Bacteroidetes bacterium GWA2_31_9b, assembly GCA_001769005.1. Taxonomy (GTDB): domain Bacteria; phylum Bacteroidota; class Bacteroidia; order Bacteroidales; family UBA12077; genus UBA12077. Next base: position 16,488 of record MENE01000089.1, read on the forward strand.
CTCATTAAATCCTGTTCCTTTTATTTTAGTTTCTGACAGATTTAAATCGGTTAAAAATGGTATTCTTGCTGATGTTGCACCAACAATTTTAACGCTTATGGGTTTAGATATTCCTTCAGAAATGAAAGGGAATATATTAGTTTAATTATTAAAAATCGATTTTGTAATGCTTCAAATTGGAAATACAGTAGTTAGTTTAGAATTGCTCGAAGAAAAATTCGTTTGTGATTTAGAAAAATGTCAGGGTTATTGTTGTGTTGATGGAGAGTCGGGCGCACCTCTTGAGGATGGTGAAAAAGAACTAATAGAGAAGAATTACCCGAATTTTAAAAAATATTTACGTAAAGAATCATGTGAATCAATCGAAAAGCAAGGTTTTGCAGTAACAGATCGTGATGGTGATATAGTTACACCTTTACTAAATGGAGAAGAATGTGTTTATACCATTTTTGAAAATGGTATTGCTAAATGTGGTATAGAAAAAGCATTTTTTGAAAAAAAAATATCTTTCAGAAAACCTATTTCCTGCCATTTATATCCAATTCGATTAAAAAATTTATATGATAATGTAGATGCTGTAAATTACCACAGATGGGGAATTTGCGAACCTGCCTGCGAATTGGGATGTAAAAAGAATGTTCGGGTTTACGAATTTTTAAAAGATGCTCTTATTCGAAAGTATGGAGAAGATTGGTATAATGAATTAAATGAAGTGGCTAAGGCTTATATTGCTGATTCTAAGAAATCCTCAAATTGTTGATATAGAAGAATCTTTGTTTTTGTTGATTTTTATCCTTTTTTTATCAATTCGAAATTAGTATTTTAGTCAACCTAAGCAAAAAATTATTCATTGTAAATTCAAAATAAAATGGAAAAAATTAAACAATACATTGAAACGAATAAAGAAAGATTTTTAAATGAATTATTCGATCTAATTCGTATTCCTTCAATAAGTTCAAGTACAGAACATAAGCCCGATATGATTAAAGCTGCTGAGCATATTAAAAAAGCTTTGCTTGCTGCTGGTGCCGATAAAGCTGAGGTAATGCCAACAGATGGTAATCCGGTAGTGTACGCTGAAAAAATAATTGACCTATTAAAACCAACAATCCTGGTTTATGCACATTACGATGTTATGCCTGTTGATCCTATCGAAAAATGGGATACAAAACCTTTTGAACCTGTAGTAAAAGATGGTAAAATTTGGGCTCGTGGTGCCGACGACGATAAAGGTCAGGGATTTATGCATATTAAAGCTTTCGAAGCAATGGTTAAAACCAATTCGTTGCCATGTAATATTAAGTTTATGATCGAAGGTGAAGAAGAAATAGGTTCGGCGAGCCTTCCTGCCTGGCTTGAAAAAAATAAACCACTTTTAAAAGCTGATATTATCCTTGTTTCTGATACAAGCATGCTTGCTCCTGATAAACCATCAATAACAACTGGTTTGCGTGGATTATCGTATTGGGAGGTTGAAGTAACTGGTCCTAATAAAGATCTTCACTCAGGTATTTTTGGCGGAGCAGTTGCAAATCCAATAAATGTATTAGCTAAAATGATTTCTAAAATGGTTGATGATGATGGACATATTACTATACCAGGGTTTTACGACGATGTATTAATTATTACTCCGGAAGAAAGAAAGAAAATGGCCGAAGCACCATTTAATCTTGATAATTATAAAAAAGCTCTTGATATTAAAGACGTTTTTGGTGAAAAAGGGTATACTTCAACAGAACGTACAGGTATTCGTCCAACTTTTGATGTGTGTGGTATTTGGGGCGGGTATGCAGGCGAAGGAGCAAAAACAGTTCTTCCATCAAAAGCTTTTGCAAAAATATCTTGCCGATTAGTTCCTAATCAGGATAATGTAAAAATTTCTAAAATGTTTAAAGAGCATTTCGAAAGTATTGCCCCTGATTATGTAAAAGTTAATGTTGAGTATTTACACGGTGGTCAGGCTTATGTTTGTCCAATAGATACACCAGCGTACAGAGCTGCTGAGAAAGCATATGAAGAAATTTATAAGAAAAAACCAATTCCTGTTCGAAGTGGAGGAAGCATTCCAATTGTTTCTGATTTTGAAAAAATTCTTGGAACAAAATCAATTTTAATGGGATTTGGATTGGAGTCGGATGCTATTCATTCTCCTAACGAAAATTATCCTTTAGAACAATTTTATAACGGAATAAATACAATACCCTATTTCTATAAATATTTTTCAGAAATAAAGAAGTAAATATTAAAAAGTATTTTTTGAATTCAACCTGACTATAAAGTCAGGTTTTTTTATTGATATGAAATTTAATATATAAAAAATAAAATAAAGACATAAAAAAACAGGGGGTGTGTGCAAAAAAAGGTATAAAAAATAAAATATCATATAAAAAACATAGGGGTAGACAAAATAAATACATATATTTGTATGCGAATTCATAATTCATAATTCATAATTTTTTCACTATGTCAGCAATTCGATTTAAAGCATTAGAAGAAGTTTTAAGCAGGAAACCTGTAGATGTAGAACTTCCATCGGTTAAAACATCAGAATATTTTGGAGTTAATGTGTTCGACAAAAACAAGATGCAGGAATATTTGTCGCGCGAAGCATATGAAAGTGTTGTTCAGGCTATAAATCAAGGTATTCGAATCGATCGTAAAATTGCAAATCAGGTAGCATCTGGCATGAAAGCATGGGCAGTTGATCGTAGAGCTACACATTATACGCATTGGTTTCATCCTTTAAGCGGAACTACAGCCGAAAAACATGATGCTTTTTTTGAACCGGCAGACAATGGAGGTGTGTTAGAAAGCTTTCAGGGAGAAATGTTGGTTCAACAAGAGCCTGATGCATCAAGCTTCCCAAGTGGTGGATTAAGAAATACCTTTGAGGCAAGAGGATATACTGCATGGGATCCTTCATCACCTGCTTTTGTTTATGGAAATACCCTGTGTATTCCAACTGTATTTGTATCATATACCGGAGAAGCGCTTGATTATAAAACCCCCTTGTTAAAATCATTGAATTTCATCGATAAGGCAGCTGTAGATGTATGTCAGTTTTTTGAAAAAGAAGTTTCAAAAGTAATTGTTACTTTAGGATGGGAGCAGGAATATTTCCTGATCGATAATGCATTGTACAATGCACGTCCAGACCTGTATCTTACAGGAAGAACATTAATCGGACATTCATCTGCAAAAGATCAGCAATTAAGCGATCATTATTTTGGATCAATATCAGATAGAGTGACATATTTTATGCGTGATTTCGAAATTGAATCTTATAAATTGGGTATTCCAATTAAAACCAGACATAACGAAGTAGCGCCAAACCAGTTTGAATGTGCTCCCCGATTCGAGGAAGCAAACTTAGCAACTGATCATAATCAGATGTTAATGACTATTATGGAGAAAGTTGCCAAGAAACATAATTTTCGGGTTTTATTTCACGAAAAACCATATAAAGGAATAAATGGCTCAGGTAAACATAACAACTGGTCAATGTTAACCGATACCGGTAGAAATTTATTATCGCCGGGTAAAACTCCAAAAAGTAATTTGCAGTTTCTTTCATTTTTAATTAATACTGTAAAAGCTGTTCACGATTATGCCGATTTGCTAAGAGCAAGTATTGCAACAGCCGGTAATGAATATAGATTAGGAGCACATGAAGCTCCACCGGCTATCATGTCTGTTTTTATTGGTTCTCAACTTACATCTATACTCGATCAACTTGAAAAAAGGGTCACAAATAAAAAAATGACTCCCGACGAAAAAACAGAATTAAAACTAGATATCGGTAAAATTCCTGAAATTTTAATGGATAATACCGATCGAAATCGTACTTCTCCATTTGCCTTTACCGGAAATCGTTTCGAATTCAGGGCAGTAGGTTCTTCTGCTAATGTAGCAGCACCAATGATCGCTTTAAATACTGTAGTAGGAAATCAACTTGTTCAGTTTAAAAAAGATGTTGATATTCTGATGGCAAAGAATGTGAAAAAGGATGAGGCCATTTTTCAAGTACTTAAAAAATATATAATTGATTCCAAGAAAATTCGTTTTGAAGGAAATGGATACGGCAATGAATGGATTATTGAAGCCGAAAAACGCGGTTTGTCAAATATTTCAAATATCCCGGATGCTTTAAAAGAATTTATTACTCCTAAAACAATACAATTATTTGGCGATTCACAAGTACTTTCAGAACGTGAACTTGAAGCTCGTTACGATATTCGATTGGGAATTTATGTAAAACGTGCCCAGATTGAAGCCCGTGTATTGGGGGATTTGATTCGTAACCATGTTGTACCAACAGTAATAAAATATCAGAATGTGCTTATCCAAAATGTTATGGGTCTAAAAGAGCTTTATCCTAAAGATATGTTCGAAAAACTGTCAAAAACTCAATTCGAAACTATAACAACAATTTCTGAACATATGACTGTTATTAAAGATTCAGTTGATCAAATGATTGAAGCTCGGAAAAAAGCAAACGAAATTGAAGATATAGTTATAAAAGCAACAGAGTATTCGCATAATGTGATTACCTATTTCGATAAAATCCGTTATCATGTCGATAAACTTGAATTGATAGTTGATGATTCGCTTTGGCCATTTCCTAAATACAGAGAGATGTTATTTACTCGCTAATAAACTGATATTATTACATCATTGTTTTAACCTGACAATATTTGTCAG